>JABIME010000167.1 GCA_018654125.1 Candidatus Cloacimonadota bacterium | reverse complement strand
TAAACACTTTAACAATATCCGAAGGTGCTAAAATGTGGCTTGAAAGTGTATTTAGTTTCTCTTTTACGCTTATAGTTGCCTGGCTTATAACAAGGTTATATATTTCACTTCATGAGCAATACTTAGTTCCTCTATCCCAGAAATCACATACAGATGTAGACGACATGCTTCTTCCTGTGCTAAAATCTGGTATAAGAACAATTGTGTGGACTATTGCCATTATTGTGGGCCTTAATAATGCGGGTTATAATGTTGGAGCTATCTTGGCAGGACTTGGTCTTGGCGGATTGGCTTTTGCTCTTGCAGCTCAAGATGTTGTTGCCAATTTTTTTGGTGGAATTACTATTTTCGTGCAACGACCATTCACGATTGGTGATGAAGTTATCATTCTAGATCCATCTAAGAAAAAGATCAATGGATATATTAGGAAGATCGGTATACGAACTACCTTTGTAGAGGGAAAATATGGAAGTACGTATTCTGTTCCAAACAGTACTTTTTCAAAACACTCTATAGAAAAAATTGAGTACAGTAGAACAAAATTTAGAATTGTAAGGAAATTACATCTGTCGCATGCAACCAAACCTGAACAAGTGGAATCGGTAATTGCGATAATTGATGAAGCCGCACGAACTAATGATCAGGTAAAAAATGAATCAATTTATATCCGGTTTGATGATATTACAGATTACTCTACCGTAATTGATTACCAATATGAGATTAAAGAATGGCAAGATGTTGATATTAAATTCTTTAGGAATCCTAAGGCTAAAGCTTTTCAAGTTACAACACAAATGAATCTTGAAATTTTAAAGAAATTAAAATTAAATGGTATTGAACTAGCCATTCCTATTTTACTTAAAGATTTACATTTATCTAAATAGAAAGTAGTAAATTACCTATCTGCAGGCTATACACATCTTTGGGTTGTGATAACACTCATGATAAATACATTTTTAATAATCCATAATATCAACAATAAATATATTATATATAATAAATTATTATTGACATTTAATATATAATTAAATCATTCGATAAAGGTAACATAATGAAACAAAAAATTAATATGATTCTAAATTTTCTTCATGATCAAAGAGGTTTTGATTTTTCAGGGAACAGATTAAGTATGCTTGAAAGGAGAATTACAAAAAGATTATACACAACCAAATGCGATAGCTTAGAAGAATATTACGATTATATTATTTTGCACCCACAAGAATGTGACAAACTGATAGATGTTTTAACAATTAATGTAAGTAGTTTTTTCCGCAATTCCCTGACATGGGAATATACAAATAAATTTCTTCTACCAAAACTCTTTGAAAAAAAAGAAGCAAATAGAGAAAGCTCAATTCGTTTCTGGTCTGCCGGATGTGCTTCCGGAGAAGAACCATATTCAATTGCAATTCTCATCAATGAATTTTTTAAAAAAGAAAATACAAAACCCAATACACACATATTTGCTACAGATATCGATACTGAGATTTTGAAGAAAGCAGAAAAAGCAACGTTTGATATGGATGCTGTAAAAAACATAAAATTAGGACTGCTGAGAAAATATTTTATAGAGAGATCAGATCTGTTCACTTTGAAGAAAGAGATAAAAGATATGGTTTCTTTCTCATTTTTTGATCTGCTAGATAGAAAACGATACTCTCCTCCTGGAAGTGTGTTCGGCAATTTTGACATTATACTTTGCAGAAATGTTCTCATATATTTCAATAATGAATTCCAAGAAAGAATTTTCGATAAATTGTATCGTTCATTAAATAAAGGTGGTTACTTAATATTAGGTGAAGCTGAGGTGCCTATCCAGAAATTTAAAAGTGAATTCAGAAGGATCGATAAATGCTGCAAAATTTATCAGAAGAGATAAAAAATTTGAAATAATTTAATTTGTACAGGATCGAGGTGAGAAATGAAGAATTCTGAAAAAACAAGAGATCAGCTTTTAAAAGAAAATCATCAGTTAAAAAGCAAAGTTGCCGATTTAGAAAAATCTCAAATAAAGCAAAGTTCATTGGAAGAGTATAAAGATATTTCATTTAGAGATCTGTTTAACATAAAAGATATTCAAAAGCTACAAGATGAATTTTCGAATGCAACTGGTGTAGCTTCTATTATTACAGATATTACAGGAGTTCCGATTACTAAGGAAAGCAACTTTACATATTTGTGCAATAACATTATTCGAAAAACAAAGAAGGGTCTTGCAAATTGTTATGAATCTGATGCGAAGGTCGGAAAGCAAAGTATCAAAGGACCAAGTATTCAACCTTGCTTAAGTGGTGGACTTTGGGATGCCGGTGCCGGAATTTCTATTGAAGGAAAGCATATAGCAAACTGGCTTATAGGCCAGGTTCGTGATGAAACTCAGACGGAAGATCAGATGATTCAATATGCAAAGAAGATTGGTACCGATGAGTCTGCTTTTTTGAGAGCATTTCATGAGGTTCCTGCAATGTCACGCAAAAAATTTGAGCAAATTGCACAGGTGTTATTTACACTTGCCAACCAACTATCAAAAATTGCATACCAGAATATTCAAAAATCAAAATACATTGCTGAACAAAAAGAAACAGAAGAAGCGTTAAAAGAGAGTGAAGAGCGCTTTAAAACCGCATTTGAATCTGCAAATGACTGCATCCTGATCTGGGATAAGGAATATAACTACCTTTATGCAAATCAATCTGCTATAGATCATGTTGGAACAACCCGTGAAAATGTTATTGGTAAAAATATCAGAGATGGCTTGGGACATATCCCGGATTTTATGCATCTCTGGATGAAGCGGATTGACACAGTCTTCAAAACAAAAAGTGTTTTGGAAGTTACCGACAAAACTGAAATGCACGGAGAAAATGTATATACAAATTCTATCATATCCCCAATAATGGATGATCATAATAATGTGTCTTCAGTTTGTGTTGTTTATCGTAACATCACTGATATTATGAAAGCAGAAGAAGCGTTAAAAGCGAGTGAAGGCAAATATAAGCGTCTTGTTGAACATCAATCTGATATGATCGTAAAAGTAGATATAGAAGGACGTTTTCTTTATGTAAGTCCATCATATTGCAAATTTTTTGGTAAATCCGATAAAGATCTTTTGAATAAAAAGTTCATCCCTCTGGTTCATAAAGATGATGTAGAAAAAACAGAAATTGCCATGAAGAAACTGTTTAAACCACCTTACACCTGCTATATAGAGCAAAGAGCAAAAACTAAGGATGGATGGAAATGGTTGAGCTGGACAGATAGTGCAATTTTGAATGAAAAAAACGAAGTAATTGAAATTATAGGCTTAGGACGAGACATTACCGAGCGTAAACAAGCCGAAGAAAAAGGGAAACTCAATGAAGAGCGATATCGGTTACTTTTTAATCTATTACCTTATGGAGGTGAAGTTATCGACACTAAGGGTAATATAATTAATTGTAGTTCAAGTACAGCTAAGATGCTTGGTTACAAAGTTTCCGAAATGATCGGTAAACACATTACCAAATTTCTTACTCAGGATTCAGTACAAATATTCAAACAAAAATTTCCTGTGCTTTTAAAGGGAAAACCCATCGATGCTGAAATTCGGATGATCTGCAAAGATGGTACCAAGCTAGATGTTCTACGAGCAGCTCAACCGATTTTGGGAAGCAATGGGAAAGTCGAATCTATGCTGGCACTGAATCTAGACATTACCAAGCGGAAACAGGCAGAAGACAAGTTGAATGCAAAAGTGAAACAGCTGGAGATGATGAATGACATTATGGTGGATAGAGAACTTGCCATTAACGAAACAAGAAAAGAAGTTAATGAGTTATTGGCAAAACTTGGAGAAGAAGAAAAGTATAGAACTATATAATTTTTTTTCGAAGGCAAAGGTGAGAAATGAAAAATTTTGAAAAAACTAAAGAACAACTATTGATCGAAAACAAAGAATTAAAGGTGAAAGTTGCTGAACTGGAACAATCTGAAACCGAGCGCAAGCAGGCTGAACTATCACTAAAGAATACTGAAGAAAAATACAACGTTCTTACCGACAATATGAATGTTGGGCTTGTTCTTCATGGAGCTGACACAAAGATCTTATTCAGTAATCCTGCAGCTAGTAGAATACTGGGATTAACCATTGAGCAAATGAAAGGAAAAGAAGCGATAGATCCTGCGTGGAGTTTTGTAAAAGAGGATGGTTCCCCCATGCCTCTGGAAGAGTACCCTGTAAATATTACGATCAAAACCAAAAAGCAATTTCAAGATTATATTTTAGGAATTAATATTCCCGGAAATGATGATCTTACTTGGGTCTTGGTGAATGCAAATCCGATTTTGGATGAGAATGGTACGATTACATACATTTCTATAACTTTCTCAAACATCACAGATCGTAAGATTGCAGAAGAAGAGCTTTCTAAACATCGCGAACATCTGGAAGAATTGATTGAAGAAAGAACCAAAGAGCTACAGAAAACAAACAAAGATCTGGATAGTGCTCTCAAGGTTTTTGTAGGTAGAGAACTTACAATCTCCAAACTGGAGAAGAGAATTAGAGCATTGGAAGGGAAAGAATGACAAGACGTGAGAAAATAATAAATGAACATTAATTTTTTAGGAGAATATTATGAAAACTATAACCTTTAAAAGTATTCGCACTCGTTTGACGTATTGGTTCCTTTTACTCACGTTAATTCCCTTGCTGATCATACTTATTGTAACATATAACCAAGAGAAACGGACGATTGAAAAAGATACTTACAATAAACTTACTGCTATTCGAGATCTGAAAGTACAGCAAGTGGAAACTTGGTTAGATGAGAGATTGGGAGATCTTCAAGTATCAGCTGGAGATTTTGAAATTAGAGGTTTAGACCATATTTTTGCAAAAACAACTCGGTCACAAGAAGATGTTAATAAAATTGAAATTGCCAATGAATTACTGAACAGGTATTTAAGAAATTATGACGATTATGGTGAGATCTTCATTATTGATGCAAATACAGGAGTGATCGAACTCTCCAGCAACAACAATTCTGTGGGAAATAATAAATCTCAGGATTCATATTTCACAGTTCCTATAGAAACCGGTGAAATTTACATTAAAGATATTTACTATTCACAAACTACTCATCAACCTGAAATGACTATTTCGATGCCAATTAGCTGTTTTTCTCATGGTGAACATATTATTGGAATTATTGTAGTCAGAATAAATCCGGAGAATTCACTATATAGTATATTATCAAACAGAGTTGGATTGGGCGACACAGGTGAAACCTTAATCGTGAACAAAGATGTAGTAGCGCTCAACGAACTCCGCTGGTATGAAAATGCACCTTTGAATCTGCAGATATACGCTGAGCCTGCTGTAAATGCAGCAGCTGGAGAAACAGGAATTACCAAAACAAACGATTATCGAAATGAAAAAATTCTGGCAGCATACACATATATTCCACGAACAGAGTGGGGATTTATAGCAAAACAGGATTTGAATGAATTGAATGCACCTATCCGGGAAATGATCAATAATTTCTTAATAATCTTTTTAGTTGCCGGTATAATTATTACCCTGATTGCGTTACGAGTGAGTAAGTCAATTTCAAAACCGATCATTGAAATGAATAATGTTGCACGTAAATTCGGCTCGGGAGATTTTTCCATCAGAAATAAATACACTTCAGAAGATGAGATAGGTTCTTTGGCCCGGGAATTTAATAATATGGCAGATTTAACTGAATCCAGAAATATCATCCAAACAGGTGTTGTAGATATCTCTAAAAATATTATCGGGAATACATCTATGCAGGATTTTGGAAATTCACTCTTGCAGAAGATGATGGAAATTACCAGAGCTAATATGAGCACTTTTTACATTCTTAATGAATTAACATCTGAGTATGAACATTTTACATCTATTGGAGCAAATAAAGATCTGCTGAGATCATTTAGTTCCCAACATCCGGAAGGAGAGTTTGGCAATGCTGTATCAAAGAAAGAGATATTCTATCTGAGAAACATTTCTGAAGATACGATATTTAAGTTTGTAACTACAGCCGGTGAGCTGATTCCCAAAGAGATAATTACTATTCCGATTATAACAGACAACGTTGCTGTAGCACTTATTTCACTGATTTCTAATACAACATTTTCAGTCGAGAGCTACAGTACAATCGAACAATCCTGGATTGCTATAAATTCTATCTATACGAATCTGATGGCAAATGAAAGAACCAGAATTCTTTCTGAACACCTTTCCAGAACCAACCAGCAGCTGGAAGCCCAAACAGAAGAGCTTCAGGAGCAGTCTGAAGAAATGCAGTCACAATCGGAAGAGCTACAGCAATCTTCAGAAGAACTACAGGAACAAAACCAGGAACTGGAAATGCAGAGGATGCAGGTAGAAGAAGCAAATCGTTTGAAAAGCGAATTTTTATCTAATATGAGCCATGAACTGCGTACACCGCTCAACTCAATAATGGCACTTTCACGGGTGCTGATAATGCAGGCAAAAAATAAACTGACAGATGAAGAGAACAATTATCTGGAAATCGTAGAGAGAAATGGAAAACAACTGCTCAAACTCATCAACGACATTCTTGACCTTTCTAAGATTGAAGCCGGCAAAATGGAAGTAAATCCAAAATCGATGTCTTTGAAAACATTATTGCAGGATATCAAAGACAACCTGCAGCCAATCTCGAATGAAAAAGGATTGGAGTTCGAATTGAATATTGCTAATGTCTTGCCACAAATCGAAACTGATGAAGGTAAACTGCACCAGATCTTGCAAAACATTGTGGGTAACGCAGTAAAGTTTACCGAAAAAGGCAAAGTAGAAATTAATGTAAATTCCAATGCAGATAATGTTTTAATTCAGGTAATTGACACTGGAATTGGAATTCCAGCTGATGCTCTTCTTCATATTTTCGAAGAGTTCCGTCAGGTAGATGGAACCTCTTCCAGATCGTATGAAGGAACTGGATTAGGACTTGCAATTGCTCATAAACTGATCAAGATCCTGGGTGGTAATATCAATGCTGAGAGTAGACTGGGAAAAGGCTCTACATTTACCATCACTCTTCCTATAAAATGGCAGGGAGAAGCACAACTGCAAAGCTTTCAAACATTCAAGCCTGTAACTCATAAATCAGATGATAAAACGATTTTAGTAGTTGATGATGATCCAAAATTTGTGAACAAAATTTCTGATTATCTTAATGTAGCAGGTTACAAAACAATTAGCGCATATTCAGGGAAAGAAGCTCTAAAACTTGCCGAAGAATATCAGCCTTTTGCCATCACATTGGATGTGATGATGCCAACTATGGATGGCTGGGAAGTTCTGCAGAAACTGAAAAGTAAACTTGTTACAAAAGATATTCCGGTGATCGTTGTATCTGTTTCGGAAGATAATAAAACAGGTTTTGCCCTGGGAGCCGTTGGATATGTTCAGAAACCTGTAGATAAATATCTCTTGATCTCTGAAATAAATAAGCTGCATAATAAACCCAATTCTGTGATGATAGTTGATGATAATAAGATTGATCGCAAGCAGATGTCTCAGATCATTCAAGCCGAGAATATTAAAACCATTCTGGCAAATGATGGAAATGAATGCATCTCGTTGATTCAACAAAGCATTCCTGACGTACTCGTTCTTGATCTGATGATGCCGGAAATGGATGGTTTCCAGGTTTTAGATAGAATAAGAAAAGATCAGAAAACCAGAAATCTGCCTGTAATAGTTGTCACAGCTAAAGACCTCACCAGAGAAGATAAATCTAAACTTTCCGGAAAAGTGTCATCTGTACTGGCCAAAAGCGAATCTACACCGCAAGATCTGTTCAAAGAGATCAGCAGAATTCTGAACCGGTTGGAACAAAAAGAAATTGAATCAGAAAAAGATAATTCTGAGAAACGAATATTGGTTGTGGAAGATAATGATGCCACAGTTATTCAAATGAAAGCAATTTTAGAACATGAAAATTACATTGTTGAAGTGGCTTCGGATGGGTTGCAGGCTCTGGAACATGTAAAACATACGATCCCGGATGGAATTATTCTCGATCTGATGATGCCGGAAATGGACGGATTTGAAGTTCTGGAAAGTATCAGAAGTACAGATACTACCAAGCAAATTCCTATTTTAATTCTTACTGCAAAAGATCTTACAAAAAAGGATCTTTCTAAGCTCAGTACTAATAATGTTCAGCAACTAGTACAAAAAGGTGATGTTGATGTGGATGGACTATTACTGAAAGTGAAAATGATGCTGGGAAATGGAACCTATGAACAACAAGAAGACAGGAAAAAGGGAGAAAGGGGAAAACCGGAGAAAACTGGGAAACAGAAGAAGATAATTGATGGTGTGCCCAATATTCTGGTGGTGGAAGATAATCCTGACAATATGATTACAATAAAGGCAATTATTGGAAACGATTATAATATTTGGGAAGCTATGGATGGAGAAGAAGGATTGCATAGAATTGCAAATGACAAACCGGATCTTGTTTTAATGGATATCTCTCTTCCAAAAATGGACGGAATGGAAGTTGTTACTATTATCAGAGAAACTGAAAATCTGAAGGATATTCCTATGATTGCTGTTACTGCAAAAGCAATGAAAGAAGATAAAGATATTATTATGAATGCCGGTTTTGATGATTACATAACTAAACCGATAGATCAAAAGTTGTTGTTGAAAACGATTAAGAAATGGTTGGGAAAATAGGGATGCAAAAGGAATTGTTGAATTGCCCATCGAGCTAAAGCACGGGGCAATTCAACAATCCATCCAACGCCATGAACGTTCTGTTTCTTATTATTAGCCCTGTGCTTTAGCTCGGGGATAAGAGCAGATAATAAAATATGGGATTTTAACCCCGGGAGCAAACTATGAAGAAGATATTAGTAATTGATGATAAACAAGATAATCTGATCTCGATTAAAGCATTACTGAAAAACTATCTACCGAATTGTGAAGTAATCACAGCGATTTCAGGTGTTGAAGGAATAAATCTGGCAGGTAAAGAACAACCAGACACAATCCTGCTGGATATCATCATGCCCCAGATGGATGGTTATGAAGTATGCCGGAAATTAAAAGCTGATGAGACAACAAAATACATTCCAATCATCATGCTTACAGCTATAAAAACAGATTCCAAAAGTCGCATTAAAGGTTTGGAAGATGGTGCTGATGCTTTTCTTTCTAAACCGATTGATCCCCCGGAATTAACCGCACAAATAAAGGCAATGCTACGCATAAAAGCTGCAGAGGATAAATTGCGGGAAGAAAAAGAAAACTTAGAAATCAAAATCTTGCAAAGGACTAAGAAACTAAGAGAAAGTGAAGAATTTGTTAAAGAGATGATAGCAAGCAGCAGTGACTGTATAAAAGTACTCGATCTTGATGGGAAATTGCTATCCATGAATGAACCTGGAAAGATAATGCTGGAGATTGATGACATTTCACAATACTTGAATATGTCCTGGATTGATTTCTGGAATGGTAAAGATAAAGAAATAGCTCTAAAAGCAATAGACAATGCAAAAATAAACGGTAAAGGTGTTTTCACAGGATGGACTCCAACAGTGCAAACTAAAACTTTGAAATGTTGGGAAAATACAATCACTGCGATCAAAAACTCAGAAGGAAAGCTAAGCAAGTTATTGGCCAATTCTAGGGACATCACCGAACGCAAACAAGCCGAGAGGGCGCTACGTGAGAGCGAGCAAAAGCGATGTCGGGCCATGGAACTCGCTTGTGCGGGGACTTGGGAATGGGAAATCAAGACGAATCAGGTTATCTGGTCGAACGAGATATATCGTATCTTCGATGTGGAAATAGGCACGCCGATCACTTACGAGACCGTCAAGGAAAGGGTGCATCCCGATGATCGTGAGTATCACGATAAACACACTGCGAGTTGGCTCAAAAATCAAGGCGGAGCCCCTTATGAGTATCGCATCGTACACACCGATGAATCGATTCACTACATTTTGGCTGTTGGAGAAGTGATTTGCGATGCCATGGGAGAACCAGAACGGATGCTTGGCTTCGCACAGGATATAACCGAACGCAAGAAAGCTGAAGAAAAACTGCAAGAAAGTGAAAACGCTCTACAAGAAGCGCAGGGAATCGCTAAAATAGGTAGTTGGGAAATGGATGTGGTTACCAAAATGATATTCTGGTCGAAGCAGATGTATAGTTTGTTAGAAGTAAACAAGGATCAGGAACCAACCTTTGATTTGTATTTCAGCCGGGTTCATCCAGATGATCTGGCATATGTGCAGGAAGTTGGAACTAAAGTGTATGACAACAATGAAGGTCATCGAGCTGATTATAGATTGCTTACACCTTCCGGTAAAATTAAATATGTTTCTACAGAAGGCCAGCAAGTTTTGGATACGAATGGAAAAGTGCTTAAATTATCTGGAATTGTGCAGGATATTACAGAAAGCAAATTAAAAGAAAATGAGTTGGTTGAATTGTCAGTAAAGATAAATGATCAGTTAGGAAGAAGTGAGAAGCAGAGAATGGCAACTTTATCGATTTTAACAGATCTAAATACAGCAAGCAAAAAATTAAAAGCAGAAATAGTTGAACGTATAAATGCAGAAAACAAACTAAAAGCGATTAACCAGCAACTTACGGCTAACGAACAACAGCTAAAAGCAAATGAAGAAGAGATCAAGAAAAACCTAAAAGAAAAAATTGTTCTCATACAAGAAATTTACCATAGAACAAAGAATAATATGGCTGTAATTTCATCGATGCTTTCAATGCAATCCAGACGTTCTGATAATGAATTTGTTAATACAACATTTAAGGAAATAATAAATAAGATACACGCAATGTCGCTTGTTCATCAGAAACTTTATCAGTCACAAAACCTTTCTAATATCGATTTCAAAGAATATATTGAGGACTTAATAAAGCTTTTAATGCGAAGTTTTGGATCGGAATTAAGAAAAATAGATTTAAAATTAGATTTAGAGAGTGTGAGTATACTTATAGATTCAGCCATCCCGTTAGGCCTAATAATGAATGAACTGGTTTCTAATATATTCAAACATGCTTTTCCAAATATAAATCAAGGAAAAATATCCATTCGATTGTTCAAAGATGAAGATAGCATAATAAATCTACAATTAGGTGACAATGGTGTGGGATTACCAAATAATTTTGACATAAGAAAAGATGGTTCAATGGGACTTTCTTCAGTGTTTTCACTTGTAGAACGTCAATTGAAGGGAAGTATTTCAGCAAAATCGGGGAATGGTCTAAAGTGGCACATAAAAATTAATGATAATCTTCATCAAGAGAGAGTATAAAATGAATAAAGAATTTAAAATATTAATTGTGGAAGATGAAGTGATGATAGCTGAATGGCTAAAAATGCAACTTGAAGATGAAAAATATGATGTTTTTGATTACCTAACAACTGGGGAAGAAGCCATTGACTTTGTACAGGAAATAAAACCAGATGTTATAGTAATGGATATAAATCTAGCTGGTGAGATAGATGGTATTGAAGCTGCTAAAGTAATAACAGAGAAATTTCATATTCCCATTATATTTATGACTGGCTACGAAGAACCGGAGATAGTTGAGCGAGCTAATAAATTAAAACCACTTGCCTATCTCGTAAAGCCGGTTGCTATCTGGGATTTAAAACCGATATTTGAATCTATCTATTAACAAAAAACTATTAAGATTTTTCCAAAACAAAAGGAGCAGATCACTCTGCTCCTTTTACTAATAAAAATTATTATCTATTAATTAGCCTTCAATAACTTCTACATTTGCACGAGGAATAGTAACTTTTTCACCGTTTTCAAGTTCAGCTTCTAATATACGAACCATAGTTTCGCTTTCCACTTTAGTAAGTTTTTCTGGTAAACCTGTAACTTTTCCTATTAAGCCAAAATTAGGTTGACGTATCACACGGATAGTTGTGCCAATTTCCAATGTAGCCATCTTAGCTTCTTCTGCTTTGAGTTCATCTTCCTTAAACTCGATAGGAATTATGATCTCAGGGCGCATAACACCCGCTCTAATCTGTGTGATTCCATGAATTGATGCTTTATGCCCCTCAAAACTTTTAAGCAGCTCAAAGCAACTTTTCGCCATTTTAAT
>JABIME010000166.1 GCA_018654125.1 Candidatus Cloacimonadota bacterium | reverse complement strand
ATTTCACCAATTCTAAGTTCTGCACTTAAGATTACACAGAATAAAAGTATAAGGCAAAGAATTTTATATTTTAACATTCTCTTCAATGAGTTTGATAAGTTGTGGAACTAACTCCTCTTCCTTAACTTTACGTACGATCTCACCTTTCTTAAAAAGCAATCCTTCATGAATACCACCCGCAATTCCAAAATCAGCAACACGTGCTTCGCCCGGACCATTCACAATGCAACCCATCACAGCTACAGAGAGATCTGCATCAGCATATTTTTTTAAAGCTTTTTCAACTTTGTCTGCAAGAGAGATGATATTAATATCGGTTCTACCACAGGTAGGACAAGAGATGATCTCTAAACCTTTACGAAGATGAAGTGATTTAAGGATTTCCTTCCCAACAACAATTTCTTTAACAGGGTCTGCTGTTAATGAAACTCGAAGCGTATCGCCAATACCTTGAGCTAATAATGTTCCGATTCCAATAGAAGATTTAATTGTGCCGATATATTCAGTTCCTGCTTCTGTAACTCCCAGATGTAGTGGGTAATCGGTTTTAGAAGAGAGTAATTTATAAGATTCAATTGTTAATGGAACCGAGGATGCCTTAACAGAGATCTTGATCTCATGGTAATTTGCTTTTTCTAAGATTGCTACATGTTCTAAGGCACTTTCAACAATTCCTTGCGCAGAAATTCCATATTTCTTTAGTTTTTCTTTGGAAAGCGATCCGCTATTCACACCAATACGAATTGGAATTTTTCTATCTCTGGCTGCATCTACAACTTGTAATACATTTTGTACGCTACCAATATTTCCCGGATTTAGTCGCAATCCATCTACACCAGCTTTAATTGAAGCAATCGCAAGTTTATGATCAAAATGAATATCAGCAATTATTGGAATTGAGATTTGTTGTTTAATTCGCTTTATAGCTTCAGCAGAAGCTATATCTGGTACTGCAACACGAACAATATCACAACCGGCAATTGTGAGTTCTTTAATTTGCTGTGCAGTTGCTTTCACATCAGCTGTTTTTGTTGTGGTCATAGATTGTATAGAAATTGGATTATTGCCACCAATAGCAACATTGCCAACAAATATAACTCTGGTATTTTCTCTCTCAATCATCTTGTGCTCTCCATAATATTTCATAAGAATACTCTAGGTATTAGGTCAAGTAATAAATAAGAGAGGAGAAAAAATGTAAAGTCTTGACGAATCACTTTCTAAAGCAATTTATGGAAAAGAGAGGGAAATATGAAAACAATTGAATTATTAAAGTTCTTACAGAGTAAGATCGGTGGTGAATTAGATTTCAAAGCTGCTGTTGGTCATGAAAACCATATTCTAAGCATTCCCAGATTATTAGTGGAAATTCAAAATGAGCATGTGAGATTTGAGATAAAAAATAAAACTGAATTATTTATAAATGTATACTCTGTCCCACCACATCTCCTCAAAATTTATCACGAGAATTTTGTTACAAAATTATTGGATAAAGTACATTTGCATGCAGAAATCAAAATTGGTGATGAAGAATTTGATGATAAATATGTTATCGAATTTGCCAAACCTGAGGTTGCACAAAAAACTATGACTGCTGAATTTAAAGATTGTATTCTCAATTTGGAACCATTCATAATATTTCAAATGACAAAACGAGATTACACATTAGTAAAAAATATTAGTAAAAATTATGATGTGGATTGTGCAGTGAATGATATTAAAAACATGGTGAAGATAGTTAAGGTTTGTTGTGAGGTTTGGGAAGAATAAAATGTGAAAACTCTATTTCAAAAGCATACATTTTTTTATAACTTCAACTCTACCATTAATATTCAATTTATAAAAATACACTCCTGAACTCAATATTTCCCCCAATTTATCAGTTCCATTCCAACTAAAAAGATGTTCACCTTTTTGCAGGTTATCATTTACGATAGTATTTACATTCTGTCCTTTCAAATTGAAAATGCTAAGCTCAACTTTACTATCTTCAAGAATTGAAAAAGAGATGGTGGTAGAAGGATTAAATGGGTTGGGGTAGTTTGCTAGGAGATACGATTTTTGTATCAGATTATTATTTTCCTCTGAACTAGTGATTTGTAAATTCTCGTACCATGCAATTTTATCATCAGCATGAGAAGCTGAAAGTACATCAATATCTCCGTCATTATCTACATCAACAGCACAAACTGACATCGCTCCCATTGCACTTGTTGTAATGATATGAGTAGTAAAATTCTCATTACCATTATTTTCATACCATGCAATAGTGTTATCTCCAGGAGTAGCTGAAAGCACATCCATATCTCCATCACTGTCAATATCAATTGAGAATACAGAAAAAGAACCATACTCACACGTATTGATAATATGAGTGTTAAAATTTTCATTTCCATCATTCTCATGCCACGAAATTGTATTATCATTAATTGAAGCTGAAATTACATCCATATCTCCATCACTATCCACATCTACTGCATAGATTGATGTTACACATAATACATTCATAGCGATGGCTTGAGTACTGAAATTTCCATATCCATCATTCTCATGCCAGTTAATCCTATTGTCAGTAAACCAAGAAGCTGAAAGTACATCCATACCCCCATCGCTGTCCACATCAGCAGCAAAAACTGATTTGGCACTACAGATGTTATTTGAAATAATATGAGTGCTAAAATATTCATTTCCATCATTCTCATACCAGGCAATTGTATCATCATAAATCGAAGCAGAAAGTACATCCACATCACCATCACCTTCAACATCTATCGCAAATACTGATGCTGCGCCATTAGCACTTGTCGTAATACTATGACATATGAAATTTTCATTCCCACTATTCTCATACCAGTTAATAGTATTATCATAAATCGAAGCAGAGAGTACATCTACATCTCCATCGCTATCAACATCAATTGAGAATACAGAATTAGCGCCATACGCACTTGTAGTGATTGTATGAGCACTAAAAGCATTGTTACCATTATTCTCATACCAAGCAATCTTATTGTCATCTCTAGAAGAAGATAGTACATCCATAAAACCGTCATCATTAACATCATCTGCAAATACAGAATTAGCACCAAATGCACTTAATGTGATTGTATAAGCTATGAAGTTTTCATCTCCATTATTCTTGTACCAGGCAATTTTATCATCACTTTCAGATGCTGAAAGTATATCAACCTCTCCATCTTCATTTAAATCAATTGCAAAAACTGCACGGGCACCATACAAATTTGTTGTGATGGTATGATCGTTAAAGTTCTCTTCTCCGTCGTTCTCATACCATGCAATTTTATCATCAAACTCGGATGCTGAAAGCACATCCACATCCTCATCACCATCCACATCGATAGCAAATACCGATGTTGCTTGATCTACATTAATTGAGATATTATGAACGCTAAAATTTTCATTACCATCGTTCTCGAACCAGTTGACTTCACCATAGGAAGCTGAAAGAATGTCTATGTTTCCATCATTGTTAATATCAGAAGCAAAAACTGAGTATATGCCATATAGATTTGTCGTGATTATATTAGTAGTGAAGTTCTCATCACCATCGTTTTCATGCCAATTAATCTCATCACTAAGGCTTGAAATTGAGAGTACATCCATGTCACCATCACAGTCTACATCAGCAGCATGTACAGACTTTGCACCATTTGCATTTGTAGTGATAGTATGGGTGCTAAAATTCTCCTCACCATCATTCTCATACCAAGCTACTTTATGATCATAAGCGGAAGCTGAAAGAACATCCATGTCTCCGTCATCATCAATATCAACAGCAAAAACTGAATTAGCGTAGTTTGCATTTGTTGAGATTATATGAGCGCTAAAATTTTCATTCCCATCATTTTCATACCATGCTATTTTATCATCCTCATTAGAAGCTGAAAGTACATCTATATCTCCATCATTATCTACGTCGATTGCATAAACAGATGCTGCAAATAATGCGTCAGTAGTGATATTATGAGTACTAAAATTTTCATTTCCATCGTTCTTATACCATGCTATTTTATTATCCCAACGAGAAGCAGAAAGCACATCCAGATCTCCATCGCTATCAAGATCAATAACATATACAGATCTTGCTCCATCAGCTGACAATTCTCCACCAACTATTGTATGAGAAATGAATTCATTTTCTTGAGTATGAATATCTAAGATAATAAAAAATATTGCTATAAATGTAAGATAGAAAAGTTTATTTTTATTCATGATACACTCCAATTCTATATTTCTATTATAAATAAAATAACGTCAAATCAATAAAGCAATTACGAAATTGAAATGATGAAAGTTAAGTGTCAAGATAGAAATAGTTTAGGTATTAGATTCTACACTTTATGTATCAGTTCACGTCGAATGATCTCGAAGCCGTTTGTGTTGTCTCGCTCAATTCCAAAAATATGCTGCAAGCAATCAAAAATACTGGCACCTACGGTTTTCTTGATGACAGTTAATTCCGCATTGTTCCAATTTATCTCATGAATAATATATTTAAGATCACCGGTTCTCTCTTTCCCTTTACGAATTCTTGTGAATTCCCAATTATTTGCTTTACTAAATTCAATTGTATTATTTTTGAAAATTTCATGTAATTCATCTGGTGGGATAACCGAGATCTTCTCAAATTCATAATAATTCATAGAACGCATTTGCTTGTTTTCTATTGGGATCACCTTTCTTAATTTTAATTGTTCAGGCATAACTTTATCAAATTGTGCAAAGATCAATTCAGTTGAAGTTTCCTCTTTTAAAACAAAATCAAAATACTCATTCTCTCCTTGAACTCCAAGCGGGAGAGGTGCTCCCAAAGCAGATTTAGGGTGTACATTATAACCATGACTAAACACAACCGGCAAGTTTACAGCACGTAAAATGTTGTGTATCATTCGCATTGTATCTAGATGCGCAACAAACCTTAATCTGTTTAGTTTACTAAAGAAAACCCGATAGTGAATATTTGGGATATTCAAATTTTCATCAACTTCAATTTCAAAATCTGGTGCCTTTTTTTGTGGAACATATTTTGGTTGAACATCTTTATTGCAGATTCCACAATATGTACAATCTCCATCTCTGCAGTCTTCTGTTAACTGCACCTCTTTTGCTCTTTCCCAATCTTCAAATAAAAATTTCTTTGTGATGCCTATATCTATTTGATCCCATGGTAGAGCACTTTTAAGATCGATTGCATTTGTATAATTTGTAGTATCAATTTTAAGGTCTTCCATTGCAGCTTGCCAATATCTATAATTAAAATATTCATTCCACCCATCGAATTTTGCACCGTATTCATAAGCTTTGTGAATTAGCTTGCCAACAACTTTATCACCACGTCCAACAATACATTCTAAAATAGAAGTATCGACCTCATGATACTTTACACGTACAAATTTATATTTTTTCAAGCCATTTTTAATTGTATAGATTTTAGATAATAATGTCTCCTTATCATCTATCTTAGCCCACTGGAAAGGTGTAAATGGCTTGGGAACAAATGGTGAAATTGCAACATTAATTTGCAATTTCTTTCCTGAAATTTTAATAATATTTTCAATGAGTTTCACAATTCCTAAAATATCATCATCATCCTCAAACGGTAGCCCTATCATGAAATACAATTTCACCAATTGCCATCCATTATTTAAGGCAATTTGAATACTTCTAAAAATATCATCTTCAGTAATATTTTTATTTATTATATCTCGCAGTCGTTGGCTTCCGGCTTCTGGGGCAAGTGTGAGTCCAGTCTGACGCATAGCGCTCATCAATCTTGTGAGGTCATCGTCAATGCTGTCTACTCTCATAGAAGGTAATGATAAACTTGATTTATCAATGTTGTTATAAATATCTAGTAATAATGGTTTTATGCAGGAATAATCACTTGAAGAGAGCGAAGTTAGAGCTGCTTCACTCCAACCGTAATTACCGATTTCTTTAACCAGTTGTTCTAATAT
>JABIME010000165.1 GCA_018654125.1 Candidatus Cloacimonadota bacterium | reverse complement strand
TTGAATTGCCCCATTGAGATACTAGCCCACGGAGCTAATCTTGAGTAAGTGATAAAACCATCTAAGAGATATGGTCCATTTTGAAATTGGCTGAACTCAAACATAATGTAATAGCTAAAATCGTAAGGGATATTCCCAACAAGGCCCATTCTAGCTCTGTTGAAAGTGAAACTGTTTTCATTGTCTTCTTCATTGAATTGATACTCAAATTGAGATTGTAAATATCCAACAACATTTACACCTTCATCTGAAGAAGCTTCCATACAACCTTGTGCAAAAGTTAGAAATGGAATACTTAAAAAAACTACTGTAAAAAACAAAATTAATCTTTTCATTATTACTCCTAAAATTGGGAGCGGAATAATTATCCGCTCCCTAAAATATAAATTACGGTGTTGTTACCACGTAATCATAATCCATTGAAGCCGCCCACTTATGCCCTAATAGATCGTCATAAATAATACCGTTAACACCAAACTTCAAACTTTTTGCATCATAACCCAAAACATTGAGATATGCTGTAACCATCGAAGAAGTTTGACCTGTCCAGCAATATGTTACTATAGTGCTAGCAGCATCAAGATTTTCAAGAACTAGTGGATTGATCCTATAAGCAGTTTGAATATTTCCATATGTTGCAACATCTTCAGCTGCCCAGTAGTTATTGATGAAAAAATCAGCAGGATTATCAAGAGCACCAACAGTTGTATCTCCATCTAATGCAGTAATACCTTTAAATCCACCTTCTAACATAGCTGCAACTCTTTCAAGAAGAATACCTGCTCCATCTTCAGTATCACTATCAATTTCTGGATAATCAAAAATTTCTGCATCTGCAACTAAGCCAGGCGCAGCTTCCCAATTTGCATGATTAAGTTGATTAGTATTACCAGACCATACATCAAATACACTGTTCCAACCACTCATTCCCCATTTCAAGCTTTTTGCATCAGAATAACCTGAAAGACGTAAAGCCATAACAGCATGACCAGCTGATTGACCAGAATAACATACAACAATAATTGGTTTATCAGCAAGAGCTGCATCTGTTACAATAGTTCCAAGTGAAGAATGCACTGCACCTTCAATGTGGCCTAATGTATCATAATGAGCTTGAGAACGGATATCCATTACATAATAATCAGGAACAGTATAAGTTACTGTATCTACAACTGCACTAGCAGTAGTAATCCAGCCATCAAATAATTCTGTAACCGTCATACCATTATCATCCATATAATTAGTTACTGTCTCAAATGCACTAACATCAGGATCTGTTGTATCATCCTTACAACCTGCTACAAAAATCACAGACATTACTGCGATCACCAATACGAATTTCATCCATTTTTTCATTTTCTTCTCTCCTTTTTTTTGGTTTAGTTAATTTAATTTTTTTTACACATGAACTCATGTGTTTACTATTAATCTCAACCACCAGAATCAGATTCTTCTACTTCTAATGGAAGTGATGGATCCATCCAGATCCTATATCCACCCTGCAAACTGAATACTTTTGTGTATCCCATCATCTGTAAGGTTTGAACTGCTAAAGCGCTACGTCCACCAGCTTTACAATAGATCACAATTGGTTCATCTTTTGTTGGCATTTCCACCCAAAGATCATCATCCCAATATGAACTATCTCCAACTTTGAATTCCAGAAGACCTCGTGGTATATTCACAGTAAAAGTTTCTGGATATGGATATTCATCATCTTCATTTGGCTGATTTATTGAACCTTCTTCAAATTCAAAAGATTCACGAACATCAATAAGAACACGAAGTTTTTCTTCTTCTAACATTGTCTTAAAATCATCATATGATATTTCTGTAATCCCTGCTTTTGCTTCACGTACAAATCCCTTAGAATTAGCAAATACTTCTCCTGTAGCAAAACTATCACCACAACCGGCAAGAGCCAATAAGAGGATCGAAGATACAGCTATAATTAAAAATTGCTTTTTCATTTTTTCCTCCTATAATGCCGAGAATTTACCGGTTTTTTCATTCCACTTGGCAAACATATACCAAAGAAGCAGTAAGAATAGAACCAGAACTACGGCGCCTGTATACCCAAGTATATCGGGCAAGAATATATGTTTTTGCATAGATTCGGGCAGTAAATTTTTAACTGCAGGAACAATAAAACCTTTAGAAACTGGAGCCATAATTACAAAACCTAATGCAGCCATCCATAATTTTACATGACCTTCTCCAGCTCTCCAAAGTGTTCCAACTGCACATCCACCAGCAATTGTCATGCCCAGTCCAAAAATGATACCACCAATTAGAGCACGAAGCCAGAAGTTTGCATAAACACCTTTCATTTCAATAGCACGAGCAGCAAATTCACCTGCATTACCCACACCAAAATATTTAATTACTGTGAAACCTATCATAGCGATAAGAATGCTAAGCATTACTGCAATAGGAGCAGTTGCTTCACCCGTCATGAATGGCTCACGAAATGCACGAACAATACAGTAGCGAGATCTCTGTAAGATCACACCTAAAATTAAACCGATGAATACATGCCAGCCAATAATCTTCATTGCTCCAGAACCAGAAGCTGTGTATCTATTAAATATGAAAAGAACTACAGCAATCACTATCCAACCCAACCATCTTTGCCAACCGGTTTTCTTTCCGGTTCCAGTTAGGAATGTAAATGATTTTCCCATACTTATATTTGGAAGAGCTTCCATTTCCCATAAAAGATAGCGTAAGGCAACAAATGTACCTATGGTGAAACCGGCAGCCAATGTGAGAGCACCCGCTGAAAGTGCGGCTAAGCCAGAAAAGAATCCACCAGTTGTACAGCCAGCCCCTACAGTTGCTCCAATTGCCATTAAAGCTCCGCCTACAAAACCTTTCACAAATTCACCAACTGGTGAGATCCGAATACCAAATTCTTTAGAAAGCAGGGAAGAGACAAATGCTCCCACTACCACAAAAATATTCAGAAGTGCAACCGCATGAAGGCTTATAGGAACTTTAGTTCCAAGGCTTGTAACTCCAAGAATCTGGAATAGATTTTGACCAATATTTGTATACCCACTACTAGATCCCCATGGGTATTTGATCACGAAGAGAAGAATATTCATCAGCGCCAGTAAAATTCCACCAACCCACATAGGCCAGGACTTACCGAACATAGAATCAAATAATTCTCTTAGAGTTCCTTTTTTAAACACAATTAACTCCTTTTCTTTACTTCTTTTTTATGAAAAAAGTATGTGTGCCACCCTCTTCTGAATGTTCTAAGAAAATATTACCTGTTTTCTCGCACCAGGCAGGAACATCAGTTTTTGAACCAGGATCAGTTCCGAGCATTTCTAAAACTTCACCGCTATTCATTTTCTTCATAGTTTTTGCCAATTTAATAATTGGCATTGGGCATGATAACCCTTTACAATCCAAATTTTGATTTGCTTGCATAATTTTCTCCTTTTTTGTATTTACTTGCTACCAATTTTTATCTAATTCTTTTTTAATCATTTCACTAATTTTCTTCTTATTATCTTCATTAGGATGCAGTTTCTGGTCGATGAGTTGACATCTAAGATCTTGAACAAATTTATCCAGTTCTCTAGACTGCATATCTTGCTTTTTGGGAGCATATCCCTGTTTTATTGCCATATCCCTGAGAACACCCAAAACATCTGTAAATTTAACACCCTGTGGACAAAGTGCATAGCAAGTATAGCAGCGTGAACACATCCATAAAATATCTGAAGATAACACTTCTTCTTTCATTCCTAAAATTGACATACGAATTATTTTTCGCGGATCGTAATCATCGTGAACCTCTGCAACAGGACAAGAAGCTGTACAAGTACCACATGTAAAACACTGTTTAAAATGCTCAGCACCAGGTTGAGAAGCTATCTCATTCTTAAAATTCGCATCCATTTCACTTAATATTATTTTATCCATTTATTTCTCCTTAAATTAAAACGCATCCGGGATTTTCTTTAATTCTTCATAAGAAAATACTGGTCCATCAATACAAACATATTTTGACCCGATACCACATCTACCGCATTTACCAATACCACATTTCATTCTTCTTTCTAATGAAGTATAAATTTTATCATGAGCAAAACCAATTTCCAGCAGAACTGGAAGAGTGAATTTGATCATTATAGGAGGACCGCAAACAATGCACCAAGATGTTGGATCAGGCTTTACATCTTTAGTGATGGTAGGCACAAAGCCACAAAGTTTATTCCACCCTTTAACTGGTTTATCTACAGTAAGATGAAGAATTATGTC
>JABIME010000164.1 GCA_018654125.1 Candidatus Cloacimonadota bacterium | reverse complement strand
AGCTATTGCCGAGAGTGGAAGAATTCCACGGCAATTTCAGTGAGTTGGAGGATTTGTTGAGCAAAGATATTTTTAGATCATACCAAAGCTTCATAAAAAATAACGAAGAAAAATGCTTGAATGATCTGGTGAAAATTACTACAAAACTAAATAACTCAAATGCCAAATATAAAGGTGAAATAATAGATTTTCTGTATCAACCGATGTTCTTTCATCAAGGTGATTTTTCGCGTTTTGAATATATCACCAAAATGATGATTTCGATAATCGAAAAATGTACAGAAGAGTATCTCAAGAATCCCGTTTTCAGAGAACTTTTCGGATATTCTAAAATTATGGAAGAACTTATTCTGATAGATCCCGGATACAAAAACCCTGTTCCCATTGCCAGATTTGACTTATTTTATAATGAAGATTATAAATTTTGTGAGTTGAATGGAGACGGTACATCGGCAATGAACGAAACAAACACATTGGAACAAATATTTACCGAATCTGAAATAATAAAAGAACTGCGAAAGGATTACAAAATTTCATATCACGAGTTATTTCTATCTTGGCTGAAGCAGCTTTTGAATATTTACAAAGAATTCGGGGGAACGGAAAAACCAAATATCGCAATTTCTGATTTTATGGGTTTGGGCTCAAATGAAGAATTCGATACTTTTAAAGAAGTATTTGAAAAGCAGGGATATAAAACTGTTATCTGTGATCCTCGAGATATGAAATATCAAGACGGAAAACTCTGTGTTGATGATATACGGATAGACTTGATCTACAGAAGAGCAGTGAATAAAGAAGTTGAGTTGCGAATTGATGAAGTCTCCGATTTTTTACAGGCATACAAAGAAAAAGCGGTATGCGTTGTCGGTCCTTTTCGCTCTCAAATAATGCATAACAAAATCTTTTTCGAGATACTAAGCAGTGAAGATAAAACCAAATTTTTGAATACAGATGAGAGAGATTTTATAATAAAACACATTCCAAAAACATATACTTTGGATAAGAAGACTTTACCTACAGCAATCGAGAACAAAGACAAATATCTGATTAAACCCAAAGATTATTATGCTGGCAAAGGTGTAGTTTGCGGTTTGGACCGCAATGATGGAAATTGGGAAAATGAGCTAAATGATGCAATAGAAAAGGGTGGATTCTTATTGCAGGAATTTTGTAATTTCACTAAGAAAATGCTACCAGAAGTGATTGCAGATAAATTTGAATTCTCTGAATACAAAACCACACTGGGGTTATTCGTTTATAATAGCAAACTCAGCGGATTATACTCCAGAGTCGGCAGAAAAAATGTAATTGCCGGCATTGAAGAAAGCATAACTCTACCGAGTTTTGTTTATAAGAAGAAGGAAGTAGAATAATGAAAAATTTCATTAAAATATTACCAATCATTTTATGTTCATTGGTCATGGCTGCACATCTTGGCAGGGCAAATATGTTCATCTTGCAAATATTAAGTTTACTTATTCCATTTATATTAATTTGGAAAAATAAAATCTCAGCAAGAGCAATCCAATTGCTCTTAATTATATATGGTATTGAGTGGATCAGAACAATAAATTATTATGTACAGATCCGAATTGCAAAAGGTGAAGATTGGTTTAGGTTAGCAATAATTTTGGGAATTGTTGCACTTCTGAATTTTGCTACAGTTTTGGTTTTTCGCACAAAATCTATGAAAGAAAGATATAGATTATAAGAAATAAAAAAAAGGGTGCTTTATTTAAACACCCTTTAATAATTTTATCTGAGATACTATTTCTTCGTAATTGGAATATCTCTAAAAGTAACTCTAAAACTATCTGATTCCTTCGTCCATACCCCCAGATCAAATTTTGAAATTGATCCAATTCCTTTATTAACATTCTTAAAAATCAGACTTGCTTTTGTAGAGATCCCTGAAACTAGATTTACACCAATATCACCATTTTTAGATTTATTAGCAAAATTCAACTTTTGGGGAATGTATTCATTACCCAAATCATCAATTATTCTACATCTGAGATTTCTGTCCCAAACTAATAATTTTAAATTCTGATCATCCTTTTTATTTGTAATGTTCAAGTTTAGTACAACTTGATCTTCATACATTTCGCAAGAAGTAATTTCGTACACAACTCCAAATCTCTCAAGTATTAAGCCTGTAGGATCTGCAGAAACTTCCTTATTAACAGCAGATTTTTTTCCTAATATATAATTAAAATAGCTGTTTTCATTATTTATTGTAATCTGCTCATCAATTGTTTCATATCCTTTTTTTTCAATTTGAATATGATACTTTCCGGAAGGTTGTTTGAATTTACTGCTTTTAATGATCTTATCATTCAAGATGATCCTATCTGGTTTTGGAGTGACATTCAAGGTTACATTTACATCTAAAATTGATTCAAGTTTCACATAATAAACAACACCTTTTTTTAAACCATTTTTTGGAACATCAACAGTTAGAGGTTGAAAATTGGGAGCTGTAAAAGTAACTTGTTTTTCTTTGTGTGTAATAAAGAAGTAATAAACTCCAGATTCTACATTCTCTTTTTTATAAATTTTCTGTTTTAGACCAAGTGAAGATGGAATTTCAGATTCTACACGTAATGCAGTACAATATTCCCTATCCATATCTTCAACTGAATTCCTCTCAGCATGGAAATCAGCTGCAAGTTTTCGAAATTCGATGAGCTTAAATTCATTCGCAAATATGCTTGTGCATACCATTAATAAAGTAATAAGTATTAATCCTTTTTTCATATTTTCCTCCAAATTTTTTATAACTAAAATTGAAAAACGACTTTTACATTCTTGTTGTCAACACAAAAAAACTAATACATTATTAAAAGAATTATTGTTATTAGATTATTTAAATTAAATATTTATTAAAAAGGTTATGGACATTAATGCTATTTTGCTGTTTTTTTTGGTTAACAGAAGATTAATAAAAAAGGATCAGAATTTATCTGAGCCATTATTATTATCCTACTACAGATTTTAATGTAGCTTTTATCATCTTTCTGTTCATTCTGGCAATATGCGAAATATTTATCTCTTTCGGGCAAGAAACTGAGCATTCATATTCATTTGAGCAGGAGCCGAATCCTTCTTTATCCATCTGAGTTACCATTTTCCTTACACGCTGCACACATTCCATTTTCCCTTGCGGAAGCAGAGATAAGTGGCTAATTTTAGCACCTACAAAAAGCATTGCAGAAGCATTCGGGCAGGCTGCTACGCAAGCTCCACAACCAATACATTGAGCAGCATCCATGGCTTCTTCTGCCGTGTTATTAGTAATTAGATTTGCATTTGCATCAGTTGTAGCACCAGTTCTAACTGAAATATAACCACCTGCACTGATAATTCTGTCAAAAGCAGAACGATCTACAACGATATCTTTTATAACGGGAAATGCTTTTGAACGCCAAGGTTCGATAATTAGTGTTTGATCATTAGTAAAACTTCTCATATGAAGCTGGCAAATTGTTACTGCTTGTACTGGACCGTGCGGTTCACCATTTACTACAGCTCCACACATCCCGCATATTCCTTCACGGCAATCACTATCAAAAGCCAAAGGTTCTTCCCCCGAAAGTGTAAGCCCTTCATTCATAACGTCCAGCATCTCTAAAAACGACATATCAGTATCAATTTCAGTTAATTTATAATCTTCAAAATGACCCAAAGCAACGGCATTTTCCTGGCGCCATACTTTTACAGTAATATTTATAGTTTTCATTATTTGTAGCTCCTTTGAGTAAGTTCGACATCTTCAAAAGTAAGTTCTTCTTTATGAAGTTTTGGTTCCTTTCCTACTCCTTTGAACTCCCAAGCAGAAACATAACTGTATTTTTTGTCTTTTCGCAGTGCTTCACCTTCGTTGGTTTGACTTTCTTCTCTCAAATGGCATCCGCAAGATTCTCTTCTATCTGCTGCATCATGTATCATAAGTTCTGCCATTTCCAGAAAATCTGCAACTCGAATGGCACGCTCTAAAGTTTGGTTAAAACTGTCTGCAGTTCCGGGAATTATTACATTTTTCCAGAATTCTTCGCGGATTTTTGGAATTTCTTTAAGTGCTTTTTTCAAATCTTCATCTTTTCTGACAATTCCACAATTATCCCAAAGTAATTTTCCCAATTCTTTATGAAAATCATCTACAGTTCGTTTTCCTTTTATCGATAAAAGTTTTTCTATCTTCTCCTTTGCCGCTTTTTCTGCTTTTTGGAACACTTCGTGATCGGTTGTAAGTTCGTTGTTATCTGCTTGAGCAAGGTAATTACCTGCTGTATAAGGTGCCACAAAATAACCGTCTGCAAGACCCTGCATCAATGCACTGGCTCCCAAACGATTT
>JABIME010000014.1 GCA_018654125.1 Candidatus Cloacimonadota bacterium | reverse complement strand
TTCAATTTCCAAAACAAACATTTCGTTCTTTCCATTCCCATCAAAATCATAGGTTTTTTGTATAGATACAAGTTCATTACCAATAGCGGTTTGATTGAAACCATGAATACTAATGGCTTGAGCATCTGTTTCAAATACAAAAGCACTATCAATAATTGTTTCCAATCCACAAAGATTTTCAGCTTTTACATCAATAAGAACGTTTTGAGGTAGTCCATCTAACTTAATTATTTGAAGTGAATCTGCATCTCCAAAATGGGGAAGAAATTCAAGTGAAGGATGTTGTTTCAAAAAAATATTTACATCTTCATTAAAGATAGTTTGAATATAATATTCCGGGATTTCCGCAGCATATCGTTTCATATAAGCCGCATAATTTTCATAAAATTCCGGAGCTGTTTGATCTATTCTAATTGTTCTTAAATATGTATAATGCTGATTATCTGAAGTTATAATTTCAATCTTAATTCTATAAGTGTTATCAGGTAGATAGTCATCAATCATAAACTGTGCTATTAAATCATTTTCTACAGGGTCATAATAGTAATCAATTTGTTCATTAATATCTTGCCAATCGGTTGATACAGGCATTTCCTCGGATGTATATTTTACAGAATAACGCCAAAAATTGGGTGATTGTACAGTTCCAATTATATCAAAAGTAGAATTTAATCCTTCATTATCGTAAGGCGTGGTTATCTCTATTATCGGGTAGGAAGTTTCGGTAAGCAGTGAATAAACATCCAGCATTCCGTTCCCAAAAATATTATCAAAGCCTTCCACTCCAAGATCATCAGCAGTAGATATAAGACGTCCACGAACCTCAGAAAAATCTAAGCCCGGATCAACAGCAAGAAGCAGAGCAATTGCACCACTTACAAAAGGAGCTGCCATCGAGGTTCCCGATTGCTCTTTATACAGATTTTCTGGAGTTAGATCATACGTACTTAAAATAAGCTGTCCAGGTGCTACAATATCTATTTGCGGACCATAACTAGAGAAAGAGGCAAGATTCTTGTAGCTATCTACAGCGCCAATAGCCAGTGTTGTAGATAGCTGGGCAGGATATACAACTTGATGTTCTACCATTGCACCTTCATTACCTGCAGCTACAACAATAATGCTTCCTTTGTTATATGCATAATAACAGGCATCGGCAATTATCTGGGAATAATTTGTATCTCCCCAGCTCAAGTTTATCACATCTGCACCCATATCGGCAGCATAGATTATTCCTGCTGCTGCATCATCATCTTGAAGATAACCGCCATTCAGAGTTTTAAAACCTGAACGAATAATCAGCAGTTTGGAATTCCAAGAGATACCGGTGATACCAACATCATTATTAGAATCAGCAGAGATTATTCCTGCAACATGAGTGCCATGACCCAGTTCATCTTCAGGGTTATTATCCTGCTGTGTGTAGTCACCCAAAGCGATACTTCCAAGTTCAGGTGCATCTACAAAATCCCAGCCATTTACATCATCGATATAACCATTATTATCATTGTCGATACCATCATTTGGGATCTCATCTTGATTTATAAAAATATTATTCTGCAGATCGGGGTGATCGAAATAAATTCCGGAATCAATTATGCCAACGATGATCTGTTCGTTACCGACTGAGTAATCCCAACTTTGTGGAATATTACAATTATCAAGATTGACCTGCTGGTTAGGAAATTCAGGATCATTTGGGCTTAAATATAACCCACTTAAATAGTTAGGTTGTATGTAGTCGATTCCATCAAATTGGTAATCTTTAATATTTTCCCAATCAATATCATCAGTAAAAGTTGCTATAAAATATTTATTATCTGCTTTCGGAAGGATAGATCTTAAATTTTCTATATTGCTATCAGATAGAAACTCATCAAAACGTTCAAGCCCGACAGTTTTATTATTTACTTGTTTTGCAGAAGAGGTTTTAAATATCAGTTGATTTGGAACATGATCTATTCCAAGAAGAGAAATAGAAATTGCCATTAAAATTAATATGTTCCGACCCAACCTCATAAGACCACCTCATTAGAATTTATATGTTAAACCTATTATTTGTACATCGTTTATATGATATTCAAATGGTACGTAGGCATAATCTAAAGCTATTCTCTTTAAATTAATACCGAATCCAGCAGTGAAACTTT
>JABIME010000163.1 GCA_018654125.1 Candidatus Cloacimonadota bacterium | reverse complement strand
TTTCATTCTTAAACTGCTTTCGAAAACCAATAAGCAGAAGAATTCCAAAAATTAATATCATGGAACCAATAAATATTTTTAATAGATTCTCATTCATGATAACAAGCAGATGTGTGCCTAGTGGCATTGTAATTATTCCTGCAACAAGCAATATCCAGATCTTTTTAACATCAACTGATTTTCTGGCAGAATAAATAACAACAATATTTATTATCATTGAATAGATCAGTAGAATTGGAACTGCAATTTTTGGTGAAATAAATAGTGTAATTAAAGGCACTGCAAGTATTGAAAATCCAAAACCTGTAAGCCCCTGCAATATGGCAGAAAATAGAAAAATAAATAATCCAATAAATACTAACTGATCCATTTAACTTGTTTCTCCTTTTTTAATTCAAATACTGGCAAGAAACAAATTTTTCTATTTCTATTGTGTCAAAATATTTATTGTGCATCGTTCAGCCCCAATGAGCCATTAAATACAGGAGCATACCATACTTGACACATTTATTGTGCCAAGAATAATGCCAGCTATGAAAAGATCTGATATTAAAGAAAAAGCAATAATAATCTTAACCGCGATATTTATAGCGGTTACTGTATTTTTATGGACGCAGGAAGTTTATGAAGGAGAAAAATTTCCAGCAGCTGATTCTTTATTTGCAGATTCATTAGAGGTTACAGACAGCCTTCAATCCGATTCACTCTCTTATGTTGCAGACAGCGTGAATTATGATGTTGAAAAAGAGATCATCCAACTTAGTGGGAATACCTCGGTAACTTACCACACTTCTATAATAAATGCCGATACAATAGCAATTGATTTAAAGAAGGAACAGGCATATACTAGAGGGAAATCATACTTGCAAGATGGCTCTCAAAATATGCTTGGGGAAAATATTTCATATGATCTTCAAACCAAGTGGGGACTCGTTATCAGTGGAGCCAGCAAGTTTGATAAAGGCTATTATTATGGTACCGAGATAAGAAAAATTGATGATGATACTTACGATGTAGACGAGGGAGTTTTTACAACTTGTGATGCCTTGCATCCCCATTTTTATATTCAGGCAAAAGAGCTTCGCTTTTATCGGGATGACAAATTTGTAGCAAGACCTGTTGTTTTTTACGTAAACCATTTTCCCGTTTTTGGTTTCCCGTTTGGAACGTTCACACTTAAACGCGGCAGGCAATCTGGTATATTGGTTCCATCTCCGGGTTGGAATAAAACAAAAGGTAAATATTTAGAAAATATTGCATATTATTTTGCGTATAAAAATCATGCAGATATTACATTGGCGTTAGACTATTATGAGTTAACAGGATGGGAGCTAGGTTTCCGTTCCAAATATAAACAAAGATATGTTCACGATGGTTTTTTTAACGCCATTTTGCAAAAGAAGATTGAAGGTCCTCAGATATCTCAATATGAATGGAATATAAAAAACCGACATCATCATGATTTTGGAAATAAGACTACTTTTGATATGAACTTGAATTTTGTGAGCAGTAAGAAAGTATGGGAAGGAAGTGACATCCTGGATGAGCGATTGGCAGAAAAAATTACTTCTTCAATGTCATTTAGGAGACCTCTTTTTAACAGTACCTTATACATTTCTGCAAATTATGTTGATGATCTGGAGAACATGTCAAAAGACATAACTCTACCCAGTATTTCTTACACATTACCTTCCAGACCTATCTACGAAATTTTCGTTGATGAAGTAGATGAGATTCCCGACGATGCTTGGTGGGAGGACTTTTCTTATTCATATAAGATCAAGGCAACTCATGAAGGCGACATAAATGATTCAACTGCAACAATGTGGGATGTGCTTTATGATGACACACTGGGTCCTGACACAACTTATGCAACAGGAAATCAGCATAATGCCGGAGTTAAGCATACAGCTAGCTTGAGTTATTCCTATAAATTTAAGGGTTGGCTGAATTTAACACAATCTGTCTCTGGCAATGAAGCTTGGTTCGATAGAGATAAAAATAATGTAAAATTTGTGCGCGGTATGGATTACAATTCCAACTCTATATTATCGTTTAACCTTTATGGAATGAGAGCATTGCCGGGATTTTATGTTTCAGCTATTCGTCATATAATAACACCCAGATTAAGTTTTACATATCGTCCCGATTTTTCTGAAAATGATAGATTTTACAGTTTTGGTGGAATTGGTGTAAGCTCTGCTGTAAAAAGTAGGAGAGTAAGTTTTTCTCTTGGAAATAAATGGCAGCTTAAACTTGCAGCTACATCGAACACTAAAGAACGTAAGATCAATGACTTCTTCAGTATCTCTTCCAGTATAAATTATGATTATGAACAGGATAATGGATTCAGTGATATATCACACTCAATACAATTAAAACCAAATAGTATTGCTTTTGGTTTGATGGATATCTCTACAAAACCAAAGGGAAGTTTTTCACAGGCCACTTACGATCTTGGTATAAATAGTTGGAATCCTAATGAATGGGATCTTGGTGTGAAGAACTGGGACTTTAATCTTACTTCTGTTCTTAAAGTGTCTGGTGATGCAGGTTATGTAGATTACTTCCCACTTGCAAAAAATGATTTTGCTACGGGTGATTTTTTTAGTAATGATTCAATTGATACAGACGAAGAACAAACCATAACTTCATTAGAAGAATTAGATGAGTTGGATAGAGAAGAGAAAAGCTGGGCATTTACAGTGTCACATATTTATAGTTTGAACAAAGCACAATATGCAATTGATGATTACAATAGTAGTTTGCGAATGTCAGTTTCGGCACGCATAACTAAAAATTGGGCAATTTCTTATTATAACTATATAGATCTGCAGGCAGATGAATTAGTATCATTCAATTTTTTGATAACACGAGATCTTCATTGTTGGAAGATGACGTTTAAATATACAAAGCAGGGTGATTATTGGAATTATCAATTCAAGTTGTTTGATCTAAAATTAGATGATGCGCTTAAATTCAGTACATCAGACCATAATTAGTAGTAACTCAAAGCTCCGTCTTTAAGAAAGGTGTAATTGCGGAATGTGGAGATAATATGAAAAAAGCTGTTTTCCTAGATCGTGACGGTACAATAAATGCCGACGAATTTGGATATATAAATAAACCTGAAGATCTACATCTATATTCTTTTGCAACTGAAGCGATTTATAAACTAAATAAAATGGGATATCTGGTCTTTGTGGTTACAAATCAAGCCGGAGTTGCTTATGGATATTTCCAAATAACTGATGTAGATAAGATCAACGCTAAATTAATTAGTGATCTGGCAGAAGGCAATGCAATAGTGGATGATATATTTTATTCTCCGTTTCATATTAAAGGAATTATAGAGCCGTTCAACATAGATCATGAAGACAGAAAACCAGGCATCGGGATGTTCCAAAAAGCAAAAGAGAAGTTTGATTTTGACACAAAAGGTTCGTTCATGATCGGAGATAGATATTCTGATATTGGCTTTGGCAAAAACGCAGGATTAAAAACAATTTTTATTCGCTCTGGCGGCGGGGAAAATGAATTTTTGCAAAAAAGAAATGAGACAATTTATAAACCGGATTTTGTAGTTAGAGATCTTTCGGTTGCTGTAAAGTTGATCGAGGAATTAGATAACAAATGAAACAAATAATCAGCATTCTTTTATTGGCATTTCTGCTTACATATTGTGGAACAACCACAGAACCGAACACAAATCTTGATAGACCAACCGACCTGGATGCAGAATGTAATTACATTCAGGAGGTATCTCTTAGTTGGAATTACGATAATGCAGATGAAATTGGCTTTGTAATCCAAAGAAAAACAGAAGGTAGCACTTATACCATTATTGATACAGTTGATGCAGGAATTTATGAATTTACCGATGTTAACGTTGAGGTTGAAACTATATACTATTATCAAGTTGCGACACTTTATGCAGATAATCAGAGTGAATGGAGTGATGAGGTAAGTGTTTTTGTTAAACCGGGATTTCAGAGTTTAAATTTTTCAACGGAATCTACTTTGGAAGTTGTAACTTGGAACATCGAGCATTTTCCAAAAGATCTGGCTACAACTGTGGAATATGCAGCTGATATAATGCGTGGAGTGAATGCTGATATTTATGCCCTACAGGAGATAGAAAGCAGTTCATATTTTGAAGATATTATTGAGATTCTAAATAACAATGATCCAATAAATATATGGGAAGGTCATCGAGCATCATCAGCAAGTTATTCTGTGAATCTTGCTTATATTTACAAGAGTAATCTGATTCAAGTTAATAGTATTTATGAAATCTACACTGATGATTGGTATGCTTTCCCGCGGGATCCACTGGTTATGGAATTTGCGTATAGCGGGAATGATATAGTATTAATAAATAATCACTTGAAAGCCGGTGGAGGTGCGGATAATGAAGCACGTAGGCTTGATGCATGCCAGAAATTAGATATCTACATCTCAGATAATTTTCCAGATAATGAAGTGATTTTGTTAGGTGATCTGAATGATGATATAACAGAATCGGAAAGGTTAAATGTTTTTTGGTCATTCATAAATGAACCGATGGAGTATTCTTTTTCAGATATGGAAATTGCAGAAGGTTCATCTGTGTACTGGTCATATCCAAGTTGGCCAAGTCATCTTGATCATATTTTAATTACAAATGAACTTTTTGATGAATTTATTTTAGAGGATTCTGATGTGCAGACTTTATGTGTTGATGATATTCTGGATGGCGGATGGAGTGAATTTGATGATCGTGTTTCAGATCATCGTCCGGTTGGCTTAAAACTTGCATTCTAAAAACGCGGACGATTGAGTGTAATCGTCCTTTAATAAACTTATATTCAGGAGGCTTTATGAAAAACCTTATTTTAATTCTTATTATTGCAGTATTTTGGATAACCACAATAACAGCGGAAACCGCTTATGTGCCAGGACAGATCATGATCCAGCTCTCTAATTATGATGAAAATACAATTGGAGAACTTGAATCAGAGCTGAGGACAATAAATTTACATAAGATCAGAGTTCTCTCTATGCGAATGAACATCTGGTTATTTGGTTTTGAGCCCGGGAAGACTAGCGATTCCAAAATAAAACAACAAATTCTAGATCATGTTTCGGTTCAAAATGCTCAGTTCAATCATTATACTTCAAAGCGGGAGATCTTCCCAAATGATGAATCTTTTGAGTTGCAATGGAATATGTATAATAACGGCGGTATTGGAGTGGAGGATGCAGATATTGATGCTACAGATGCCTGGGAGATAACCGAAGGTGGAGTTACTGTGCTGGGTGATACTCTGGTTATAGCGGTAGTTGACGGTGGTTGTGATCTTACACATGAAGATTTGAATCTCTTCAAGAACGTGCATGAAATTCCTAATAATGGTGTAGATGATGATAACAATGGATATGTGGATGATTATGATGGTTGGAATGCTTATAATCATTCTGGGAATGTGCCAACAGATAGCCATGGAACGCATGTTTCTGGGATAGCGGGTGCAATTGGGAATAATGAAATTGGTGTTGCTGGTGTTAATTGGAACGCAAAGATAATGCCGATTGCAGGTGATTCTCCGGTGGAATCTATAGTTGTAGAAGCGTATGGATATGTGTTGGAGATGCGTAAGAAATATAATGAAACAGATGGGGAATTTGGAGCTTTTGTTATCTCTACAAATGCCTCTTTCGGAGTTGATTACGGCAATCCGGCTAATTACCCTTTGTGGAGTGCAATGTATGATTCATTAGGAGTAGCCGGTGTTTTAAGTGCTGCTGCTACAATGAATATTCATACAAATGTAGATGTTGTTGGAGATATGCCTACAGCTTGTGACAGCGATTATTTAATTACAGTAACCAATACAACAAAATACGATTTGAAACATAGCATGGCTGCATATGGCTTAGAAACAATAGATCTGGGAGCACCGGGAAGCAGCGTTTATTCTACAAATTATAATAATGGCTATTCATTTAAAACAGGTACCTCTATGGCAACTCCTCACGTGGCAGGCGCGGTGGCTATGATGTTCTCTGGGGCATCAGAAGAATTTTTATTGGAATATAAAGATAGCCTGGCTGTGAAATGTTTAGAAGTAAAACAGTACATCTTAGATGGTGTTGATCTATTACCAGATTTGGAGGGGATGACGGTTACGGGGGGTAGATTAAATCTGAATAATTCTCTTGATTTTATGTACTATGTAGAAGCTGAAGAAAATAATTTACCTACTTCTACTATCCAGTTAACAAATTATCCAAATCCATTTAATCCAACCACCACTATCAGTTTTGAAGCCACGGATCTAAGCGAAAATGCAAAAATAGAAATATACAATTTGAAGGGACAGAGAGTACGGGAATTCGATGTCATTCTGAGTGGTGTTGAAGGAGAATCGAATTCAATTACATGGAATGGAACCGATTTTAATGATCAACCAGTTTCCAGTGGAATATACTTTTATAAGTTGAATATTGAGAATTCCCCAGTGAATAAAATGATCTTGATGAAATAGGAGAAAAATATGAAAAAAAATATTATTGCTTTGTGTATTTTGTTTACTGTTGTTCTTTGGGCAGAAGAGCTTCCTAAAATTGAATACGATAAATTAACAATTGGTGAAGAACAAACTCTAGAAATCATGACCTGGAATATTCAGAATTTTCCTAAAAGTGAATTTACAATTGATTACGCAGCTAATGTGATTAATGCTATTGATGCAGATATTATTGGCTTACAAGAGATGGAGAGTGATTCTGCATTTTTCTGTTTGATAAAACAACTTAATGATTTAGATAAGCATAACTGGAGCGGATACAGAGCTAATAGAAATAAATGGAAGCAGGAATTGGCATTCATATATAAAACTAATCTGATAGGTGTGGATAAAGTTTATGAAGTATTTTATGGTGATTTTAAACCATTTCCACGTAGTCCATTAGTAATGGAATTTACTTTCAACGAACAAGAAATTGTAATTATTAATAATCATTTTAAAGCAATGCCCGGAACCAAAAATGAAGTTCGCCGACGGAATGCTGCTATAAAATTAGATGAATATATAATTAATGAACATTCCGAGAAGAATGTGATATTATTGGGAGATCTGAACGATAAATTAACAGATGCGGCACCGGAAAATGTGTTTACAACTTTTCTAGATAAACCGGATGAATATAAATTTGTGGATCTGGAAATAGCAAAAAATGACAGTGCCGATTGGAGTTATCCATATTGGAAATATCGTGGACATATCGATCACATTCTAATCTCCAACGAACTTTATGATGAGTACGAAAATGCTGATTCAATTGTGAAAGTGATTACTATAGATAAATTTATGGAAGGTGGTGGAGATACGCGCTACAAATATATTACAGATCACCGACCGGTTGTTATGAAATTGCAATTTCCAGAAATTCAAAAGAAATAGTTCTTCATATAGATTACAAGATTCATAAAAAGTAAGGGCTTGTCACGGCAAGCCCTTACTTTTTTTAAATATCAGGTTTAGTTATTCTTTTCCGGTTCCAAATGAACCATTACGTCTATTATTTTTGAATTACTGCTAATGAGTGCTTTCTGCACATCTTCAGTAACATCATGACCTTTAGAAACAGAGAGATCTCCATCTACTTCTAAATGCAGATCCAGGTAAATTGAGCTTCCAAGTTTACGACTTCGTACTTTATGAAATCCTTTCACACATTCAATTTTTGCAATCACATCAGAAATTTGCTGATATTCTTTTTCTGAGATGCCTGTATCTACTAATTCACTTATATTCTCATAAATTATCTTAACAGCCAGCTTGATAATAAAAGCAGCAACAACAATAGCTCCGATATGATCTAATATTATTAATCTAGGATTTATAAGTGAAGCTACAAGAGCCAATAATACAGGTATTGATGATAATGCATCTGTTCTGTGATGCCATGCATTTGCCTTGACAGAAGATGAGTTTGTTATAACTCCTACTTTATATGTTTTGCGGAATAATAATTCCTTAAAGATAATTGATATTATAGGACCAATTATTGTAAAAAGTTTCAGCTGTTCTGTACGCTCATGACCAATAGTTGCAATTGCATGAAAGCCGATCCCACCAGCTGCGGCTAGCAAAATTATACCAATTATAATAGTAATAAACGATTCGATTTTCTGGTGACCATAAGGATGATTATCATCCGGTGGTGCAGTCCAGTATTTTACACCGAGTAAAATTACCAGATCTGTGGAAGTATCAGAGAAACTGTGAGCAGCATCTGCAACAACTGCCTGACTGTTCCCTAAAAACCCCAAAACAAACTTGAGAATTGAGATAAATACATTCAGCATTAATCCCCAAATCGTGACCTTCATTATTTCTTTTTTATTATTCATAAAAAACTAAACACCTATTATTTAAAACATTGTCAATTCAATTATTAAGTTATCCTTCCTAAAAAGAACAACGTGAAAGACTCGTCAGGATGACACAACTTTGTCCGTCATTCTGAGGTTTCTTTTATTGTTACTCTTAACGAAGAATAAGAATAAATTATTGAGCTATCTTATTGCTTCTTTATTTTAAGCCTTAACACTGTTTTTAATTTTTCCGTTGCAACTTTCCTGGCATCAGAAATGTATATTTCTCTATGTACTTTTGAGATCCGTGAGTAATTCTCATTTTCTGCAAAATCTTCCATCAGGTTAAAACTTTCCGGTTCGTTATCGTAGCTGCCCAGGTGCATCATTTGCACACAAACACCATCTGTTATTTTCTCAAATTTAACATTATCCAATAATACATTAAATTTTTTCTGCTTAGTTCGTTCCAGTATCATCATGGCAAATTTTTCATCAACAAAATCCGGTTGCCTTATCATCAATTTAAATATCAGGTCATTTTTATCGAACTTACCATCAAACTTTTTCTTGGCTTCTTCATTAATATCCCAGACGCCTTCCAGTGGATAGACCGTATAATCAAAATATCCTTTTGGTTCTATTCCCTTTTTAATGCTCATTTTTACTGCATAAGAAAGCGAATATAGCACTCTAATATATTCCGAAAAATAATCATCATTTGGGTTTCCTGTCCCTTTTATTGTGAAAAACTTATACTCAGGAATTTGAATT
>JABIME010000162.1 GCA_018654125.1 Candidatus Cloacimonadota bacterium | reverse complement strand
CGTATTTCCGGTTGTCCACAGATCCAGAGGCAATCTCTTTTGCATGCACTAAACTTGCGCTATTGTGGTATAACTGTGGCTGAACAATTGGGTAAGAATTTCAGTGAGACAAATCTTATAGGTGTTCATATGGGTGGTGGAATTAGTGTGGCTGCTATAAAAAATGGAAAAATGGTTGATGTGAACAATGCAGTTCTGGGAATGGGACCATTCTCTCCTCAGCGTGCAGGAGCATTGCCTATTGGTGATCTTCTTGAAATGGCGTTTTCTGGAAAATATTCCCATAAAGATTTAGTGAGTATGTTCACAAAAACAGGTGGACTTATTGCTTATTTGGGAACGGATCATGGTGGAGATGTTATAAAAAAGATAAAAGGTGGAGATGAAAGAGCCAAACTTGTTTTCGATGCTATGCTCTACCAGATCTCTAAAGAGATCGGTGCCTGTGCAACTGTATTGAAGGGCAAGGTTGATGCGATCTTCCTAACAGGAGGCCTTGTCTATAATAAATATGTTGTTGATGCACTGAAAGAGAGAACCTCCTTTATTGCCAACAGTTTTGTAATACCGGGTGAGAAAGAGATGGAAGCTCTCACACAAGGAAGTGTACGAGTGTTAAAGGGTATAGAAGAGGCTAAAGAGTACAAATAGTTCCAATTATGGTTCTATTTAGCCTTCTGTTTATTAATAAAAATATGAAAAATATTATCTTGCTGATTTTTGTTGTTTTAGCTCTTATGAGTTGCAGTAGAGTAGATGAGAGTGACTGGACAATTCTTATCTATATGGCTGCAGATAATGGTTTGGACCAAGAAGCTCTGGATGACATTGAAGATATGATGCAGGCGGAATTTTCTGATAATATAAATGTGATAGTTCAGGTTGATTTTAGTGAATCTAACCCTCAACCAGAAGCAACATATAGATATCAAATTTATCCTGGATTGCAAGAGCAAATATCCTATTTAGGTGAGATTGACAGTGGAGATCAGAACGAACTTACTTCATTTGCAAATTGGGGGTTTAATAAATTTCCATCAGAAAAGCAAGCTTTGGTTATCTGGTCTCACGGAAATGGTTGGTATGAGCATTTTTGTCAGGACATTGAATCTGATGATTATATTGGTATTGCAAATGGTGAGCTTCGCAACGGGATCAAAAATATTAACGAATATTTGGAGATTCTGATCTTTGATGCCTGCAATATGCAGACGGTGGAAGTTGCTGCAGAGATAACAGATTATACAGATTACATTATTGCCTCGGAAGGTGGAGTAAATTCCGCAGGATTCCCATATGCAGAAATATTTTCTAAATGGGAAGAGCAGACAAATGTTGAGAATATAGCTTTGGAGATCGGGTTTCAATATCACAAGTTCTACTGGGATCAGGGGATCTATCCATTTTCATGCTCACTGCTCAAAACCTCACAATTCCCACAACTTCTAGATAAACTTACCGAGTTTACTTCACAGTGGACAATAAATGCATCTGAAGAAATATTTATAGAGAGTCGGCAGAATTGTTTAGAATTCAACGATGGTGGATATAATAATCTAGATATGGATGTTGATATAAAGGAATTCTTCACAAACGTATATGATAATACTGAGATTGATTCACTTAAAACTATTTCTGAAGAAATTCTTATTGCAATTGAATCCTCTTATGTTTTCCAGAAAACAGATGAATATCCAACCGGTTATCCATCGGATGATGTGGGGGCTGCAATTATCTGGTTTCCTGATGCTGAAGCACAATACTATTTCGATGCCAGAAAAGAGGAATATCTGCATCTGCAATTCTCTACAACCAACTGGCAGAATTTTTTGGAAAACAGCTTTACAAATTAATCTATTTATCCACATCTATCAACACTATAAATTCAATTAAGAATGAGCAAAATATTATCATACTTTTTAACCGGTTATTCAATAAGAATTTAGAGCAATTTCATAATGTGTATAACTCGTGTATAAATTGTGAATAATTTTTACAAATTTTAATAACTACTTATTTAATAGCATTTTACGAATTTTCATATTTTTCAATCATTGTGAATATCTTAACCTATATCACACAAATAGTTACTTCGAGATAGAATATTCTAAAATTGTTTTGATACAAGAAATTGCAAAAGAAATTTAGGCAATTATTGGGTGTGAATTACTATTAATTAGAAAACAAATGATCTGATAAAAATTGCACTTTCAGATAGCCTTAAATATCAAATTTTCAATGAGACAAACATGCCACAACTTGCCCGTTTTTGACACACAATTATAAGAAAAGATATCCCAGGAATTTCCTATAAAAAAT
>JABIME010000161.1 GCA_018654125.1 Candidatus Cloacimonadota bacterium | reverse complement strand
CTTTTTTCTCTGCCATTTGGTATGTCCTCCTTTAGATTTTAAAATAATTATAACTCGAAATCTTACTGTCATATTGACAAGTCAAGTATTTTTTAATAATTTCTAATATGATTATATTAATATAAAATTAATTTAGATAATAAAATATTAAATTATTTTAATTTATAACACTTAGAATTATATTAATTGATGCCAGATTTTATCGGTATCATCAAAATAAGATATTTTTCCAGTATGTATATCATAGAGCCATTTATGTATCTTTATCTCATTGTTATTTTTTTTTATGCTAATGTAATCGAAAGTTAACAGGTTATTTGCTTGGAATAAAATATTTTCTTTAATTGTTTCTAACTCTAAAGAATCTGATTCAGTTTTTTTTTTATTCTCATTAACAGGGCAAGCATGGTTTAACCAATCATGAATTTTAGTGCCTTCTGGAGTGCCTTCGATCAATGCATTAATTCCACCACAATCTGTGTGACCGCATATTATTATATGTTCTACATTCAGGTGTTGCACTGCATATTCTAAAACCGAACTTGTACAATTATCATCTGCATCTGCAGGAGGAATTATATTGGCAATGTTCCTTGTTACGAATAGATCTCCAGCATTGGCATTAACTGTAAATTCCGGTACAACTCTTGAGTCGGAACATCCCACCCAAAGAACTTTTGGATGCTGACCATTTTCTACAAGATCATTATAAAGCTTCTTATTCTCATTGAATTTATTAACAAACTGATTGTTCCCATTTTTTAGATTTTCTAAAGACATTTTTCCTCCGAGATTAAATTTTATAAAAATATTAATTCATTTTTAATTCTAATAATGAGCTATTATGTCAAACATTTTTCTTGCAAAAAGAAGGCAGGAACAAATTTTTGTATCTAATGTTTATAAAGTACAAAAATTAGTTGAAATAAATATATAGGTTATGGAGAGAAAAATGGTACAAAATACATTATTTATGATCAAACCGGATGCGACGGGTGATAATCACATTGGTGAAATTCTACTGATGGTAGAGAAAAACGGTTTTGTAATTGAGAACATGAAAATCTTTAAAATGGATCATGCTTTGGTAGACAATTTTTACGTTGAACATGTAGGCAAAGGATTTTATCCTGAGCATAGTGAGTTCATGAGATCAGGCAAAATTGTTGGAGTTATACTAAGTAGGGAAGATGCAGTTTTGAAATTAAGAGAATTGGTTGGAGCAACCGATTTTACACAAGCTTCTTTAGGAACAGTTCGTTCAATATTTGGTCGTTCTAAAGGTGAAAATGCTGTTCATGCTTCCGATAGCATTGAAAGTGCAGAAAGAGAAATTGGGTTGATCTTTAAGTAAAAAAAACAAAATTTAAAATGCGGAAGTTAAAATATAACCTCCGCATTTTTTTATATCTAATTTTTGTTGATATATTCTGCGAGACCCTTACGGAAAATCTCCATTGCTTTCTTAAGGTCATTTAAATTAAGGATATAAGCAAGTCTAATTTCATTCTTACCAAGGTTTTCTGTAGCATAGAAGCCTTGAGCAGGAGCGAACATCACCGTTTCATTCTCATAAGAAAATTCTTCCAGCATCCATTTTGCAAAGTCATCTGCATCCTCAATTGGCAACTTTGCAATAATATAAAATGCGCCTTTAGGCTTGATGCAGATAATATCGTCAATCTTTTGCAGTTCTTCAAAAACCAGATTTCTTCTAGCATCATATTCCTTAATAATACCTTTAAAATACTCCTCTTCAATATCGATAGCAGCATTGGCAGCAAGCTGATCTATGGTTGGAGGGCACAGACGTGCTTGGGCAAATTTTATTGCAGATGTTATAAAATTATTGTTCCTAGATATTAGGCAACCAATTCTTGCTCCGCAAGCACTATATCGCTTAGAAATACTATCCACCATAATTGCATGATCTTCCATACCTTCAATATCCATGATGCTTGTATGAGAAAGTCCATCATAAACGAATTCACGATAAACTTCATCAGAAATTACAAATAGATTATTATCTTTTGCAATTTTTGCAATTCTTTCCATCTCTGAATGTGGATATACTGCTCCGGTTGGATTTCCCGGATTGCATAACATTATTGCTTTTGTTTTACTACTTATAAGCTTTGTGATTTCCTCATTTTCTGGTAACTTAAAACTCTCTTCTGCGTATGTTGTTAAAGGAACAATCTTAACCCCTGTAACAGTAGCAAATCCATTATAATTTGTATAAAATGGTTCTGGAACAATAACTTCATCTCCAGCATTACAGGCAGTTAACAGTGCAAAAACAATAGCTTCAGAACCGGCAGTAGTTACAATAATATCATCACTATTAAGCTTGATTTCATGTTTGTTATAATAGTTTACAAGGTTATTCCTGTAAACATCTAAACCTTGTGATGGGCCATAAGCTAAAACTTTAGATTCAAAATTCTTATAAACATCTAACATCTCTTTTGGTGTTTCAATATCTGGTTGTCCAATATTTAAATGATAAATGTGAATTCCCTTCTTTTTTGTGGCATTTGCAAATGGCATCAACTTCCTAATTGGAGACGCCTGAATATTGATCGCACGATCTGATAATCTCATAACTACCTCACTTTATTTTTTAATGTTAATTCATCTAATTTATTTTGTATGAATTCCTTCTTACCTTCGATTTCATCTTTATTGCTTATAAAGATCGGCTCTCCATAAGTTATTTTAATTTTACTAAATAAGGTTGGAAGGCGAAAACGATCCCAGGAATTAAAGACTTTTTCTTTGGTTATATCAACGGCAACAGGAACAATTGGTAATTTTGTAAAATATGATAGGAAAAGAGCACCATCTTTAATTTTTTCCGCAGGTCCTTTAGGCCCATCAGGAGTTATGCCGATGCTATTTTTATTTGCTAATTTAATTAATTCTCGTGTTCCAGAACTTCCCTTTCTTCCGGAAGAACCTCTAGCTGTTTTATAACCGAATAATTCAGCAGGTCCTGCAATTAGTTCACCATCTTTAGATGATGATGCAAGTATAACAATGTTCTCACCACGATGCAGGTACATTAGTGGTATCATATTCCTATGCCAAAAAGTGTAAATTACTCTCTCGTTTGGTGGTGGAGTTTGTAAATTATATTTCCAGGTTATGCCAACCATTTTAACAAATCCAGCTGCCAAAT
>JABIME010000160.1 GCA_018654125.1 Candidatus Cloacimonadota bacterium | reverse complement strand
TGCTCGAAGCCTTTATTAAAGAATATCCTTTCCGCAGCATCGATAATACTCTCGCTGCGCAATTCTTTCTCTCTCTCTTTTCTTTCAATAACACCCATATAATAACCTCGGGTCACCAACTGACCGATGGTCATATTTTGTCAAATTGTTTTTCGCTATTGTCTGTTTTTTAACCAAAGGGTACCATGACAGCTTTTTATTTGACAGAATTTTCAACAATTCGCAATTTCTTATTTTGTAATTAGTATATTAGAAAATATAAATAAATAGAGAGGGAGAGTTTATGAAAAAATTAGCATTAGTTTTTATTTTATGTGTATTTTTTGCACAAATTTTAGCCGCCAATATTTGGCAGAAAACAATCACTTTAGAATCACAAGGTGAAGAGACAAAATATGAACAAACAGATCAGGTTAATTTCGAGATCGGAAAGTCCTCGATCATTAGTCGTGACAGCAGAGTTTCAACTTTATGGCAAACATCAGATCCCACAGCAATAGCCGGAATGATAAAGGTAACTCCAACCCTAGAAAATACATTTGTACAATGGCATTTAAATAATGAAAGAGTTTCGTTATTTCACGATTCAGCAACCCCACTTTGGGAACACGTTGTAGGTGATTTAGATTTTGGGTATTCCATAGATATGTTAGAAGATGGCTCGATCTTAGCTATTGGTGATGGATCAATTTTAAAAATGTTTGAACCAAATTCTTCAACTCCAACTTGGGAGTACACTATTGGAAATTCTATAGGAGGTTTAGAGTTATCACCCGATGGAGCAGATGTTTATATTTCCTATTTTGATTCTGGTTTAGGAAGGGGTATTGTAGAAAAATATGAAGTAGGAAATACAACAGCATTATGGACCGCCAGCTTTGAAGGTGGAGCCTCAACCCTTGGTATTAGTGGTGATGGATCTACCTTGATATTTACACAATATGGTGGTGGAAATAGCAATATGTGGGTTCTGGACTCTACTGATGGTAGTGTAATTTTCAACGGACCCGAATATAATCAAAATCCACCAGCTATAAGTTATGACGCATCGATAATCTTAAACGGTGATTATTCTGGTTATATACAGGTTTATGAGTACAATGAAGCACTAGAAACATATGAAACAAAGTGGAGTTATAATGTAAGCGGAAGCGGTACTTCTACTTGGGTTGGAGGTATGAGTATTTCTGGTGACGGCAGTACAATTGCGATTGGAACACTTGATTTTATAACAGGTGGTTATGACGGACAGATCTTTGTCTTCAATACAGAAGCTCCAATTCCATTATGGACTTATGAAAATTTTGGTGATTATGTGAATGAAATTGATATGAGCTATGACGGCTCAATAATCGCTGCTGCTGGTTATGGACCCATGGATCACAGTACTGCAGATTTCTTGCTTTTCCGTAAACAAAGCAACATACCTGTTTTTGAGATAAACACCCCAGGATCAATGGAAGCCTTAGATATGGCTTCTGATGGTTCTTTTTGTACATTTGGTGGAAAAGCTGTTCATGCTCGTGAAATGGGAAGTGGAGGGTTAGTTTACAGTGTAGATTGCGATCTGGGTGGTGGTTTTGTAACAGGTACAATAAACCTTGATGGTGAAGAAGATAATTCAGGAGTAAAAATTCAAATTCCTGATCTTACAGATTATTATACATTCTCAGATTTTGAAGGCAACTTTAGTTTAGATAATATTCCAGCTGGAACTTACACTGTTGAATACTCTAAAATTGGTTATCTTACAGAAAGTAGTGATAATGTTGTAGTTAATGAAGACGAGACAATAGATGTTGGTGAGATTTTAATGGAAACAGTAGGTTCTCCACCAATAAATCTGATAGCTAGTCAAGGCTCAGGTCTCACTGTTGATTTAAATTGGGATGAGCCCATTACCGGTACGATCGAAGGCTATAATATTTATCGTAAACAATACAGTTCGGTGCCCTTCCCAGAAGTTCCACTTGCTTCCGTTGGAGTGGATGAAATTTCTTATAGTGATAGCACTGCATTACCATTAATAGATTATTATTATGCTGTAACTGCTATTGTTAATGGAACATCACAAAGTCCATATTCTAATGAAGTTATCGGTTGGATCTGTTCTGGTTTTGTTGTAGATGAAATTAGTGTTTATGAAGGAATTACGCCATCAATAGACGGTGTGATAACTCCAGGAGAATGGGATGATGCTTTTATGATGGATACATCAGATTTCTGGGGAACTTATGATAATACAATTCAGCCAATAGGGAGTGTGATTGGTTACTTTAAGATGAATGCTGATATGACTGAACTTTATGTTGCTTATATAAATTATAATGATACCGTTTTAGAAGATCACGATGAAGTT
>JABIME010000159.1 GCA_018654125.1 Candidatus Cloacimonadota bacterium | reverse complement strand
CTATTTCTTGTTTATTTAAGTCCATTTCGCGGCGAGGTGCTCTACGAATTCCCTTTTTAAATTCTGGGTATTCCGGTAAAATAGGATCTATTTTAATTTTCATTGCATTAGAAACTGATAAATTGCTCATTTATCTCCGCCTTGTAATTATGCTTTTATCTTTAATATCCGTTGGTGTTGCATGGTTTTCGGTTAATATGTTATTTATTAGTTTTTCGAGTTCATTCACAGCATCAACAGAAATTTTATTATCATCATTACCTTTTGTCAACACACATACATGATCTATATTGGTTGAAGAAATATCAGGAATAAAATTCTTCTCTAGTTCTTCGGTTAACATAATTGTTCTAGATTTACTAAAAGCATTTTTAGAAAGATATGCTAGATGATTTAAATACAACATATCATCATTTCCAAGAGTTTTAAAAGTATGAAATACAATTAACGGAAGAAAACTCATATGTTTTTCGAAATTTCGTTTGCCTGTAACACGATAATGAAGATCAACTTTTTGTCCTAAAAATAGAACTTCAGGAGATTCGGATTGCTCAAATCTAAGATCTTGTTGTATGGAATTGAAACTTGTAGGAGAGAATAAATAGTTCATATTGAACTTCCCACATCCCCAAAAAATACCAGTATGATCAATAATCTTCTGCCTATTGATAATCACAGAAACAAGGTCATTAAGATAATTTACAGAAAATATTGAAGATTCCGCGATAAAACCCTTTGAATTTAGTTTGTTAAATTTATATTTGTTATTTGTAATTGCACCACGGAAAACATTAAGCATATCTACAATTTCTTTGTTATCTCCATTACTCGCCGCAATTGCGTTAGATATTTTTTCCCATTTGATATTGATCTCATGCAGATACATTTTATTTACTGGATTTGTCTCTTCTTTAAGCATTTTACTAAGTATTTCTTTATAAAACATGATTCCTCTTTTTTTGAGACTGAAATTTTATTACAATTCGTTTTAACAATGTAAATTCTAAAGAGTTAACATTTTTGTCAAATTTCTTTTTGAATGGAACTCAATAGAAATCATTCACTCTTTTAATCTTAGATATCAATATGATTTATATTATTTCTTTTCAAGCAGTATCTGCATTTTATCTGTATTTACGATGTTGCTATAAAACTCTTTAAATTCCAAATATTTTTCTACTGGAATATCGGTTTCTTTGCGCTTTAGAATTCTTGTGCATTTTAAATTGTTCCCATCAAAAATAAACGTAAGAGAATATTCCCCTGCAAATGATATAAATTCATATTCACTTTGCAGATCTACAGGTTTCAAATCATTGGGAATTTCAATTATCATCTCTTCCTTACAGTAATTTGAATAACTCCATCTAATAATTGGATATTCTCTAGTTTCATAAGAAATTGATTTACTTGGTTCTTTATTATCTGCCCATGGTATTTTTAGGAAATAGAATTCGCCTGCGTTAGTAATATAATCTTCTACAGAATATTCATACTCATAATGAACTTCATGGGTTAGTTTATCAAAATCGTTCATAGTTAATTTTTCTAATTTTACTGTTGGATGTTCATTAGCCAAAATCTCTGTTAATCGTTTTTCTCTCTTTTTATCATTTTTATAACGATATGAACTTCTCATACCAGCTGCAAGATCACCAGTTTTAATATTCTTCTTATTAATAACAACACTGTTATCGCTAAGTATCTTCATATTACTATTTCTAATTACCTTTGTCTCATTTGAATATTCTTCTGGTAAAAAAATGAGTGCATTTTGATCTTCCATGATTGGCAAACAACAACCATCGATCATTGAACTTGGAATAGTTGAAAAATCATAATTTTGGGCTGTATGATCTAGATATCTCAATCCTTCATCTGTCTCTACAGCTACAATACAATGCGTAAATGCGGAAAGAGATGGTAATTGATTCTTATTGAGGGCGTAGTCATAAGTATCGGCTAATACAAAATATGCTTTTACGCCTATCTCTTTGAACATTGCAATACTAAGTGCAGAAACATCCTTACAATCTCCTAATCTGTTCACGAGCACATCTCTAGCTTTTTGTGGAACATAAGCCGATTGACGGAAAGAGACACTACTATAAGTAATATTCTCAATAATGTATTCATAAATCCTTTTTACTTTCTCCATTTGATCAAGATCCGGTTCATCTTCAAACAAACCTTTTACTACCTCTGTAATCTCATATGAGCTTTTTGTTTTAGCTGTTGCAATTTTCTCATACCAATCTGCAATATATTGCCAATCTGGAATGCTACTTACAAACAGCACTTTACCAACATCTTTTGAATTTGGCATTTGATATTCTTGTTCAATAGCATCCTCATTACATGTTTGCCAGCTATATAAAAAATTATCTTCAACTTCTGTTATTTCCGGCTCTAGATCTATATTCATTGTTTTGTATTGGAACTCCTTCTGTTTTGGAACCAGAAGTGAATAACGAACTGCTTGTGCAGGTATTGGATATGAAAGACTCTCTACATCCCAAAAATGACCAAGCATATCACCCGACTGGTAATCTTCCAGTTTCCATTTCAAATAAATTACATCATCTTCTTCCAAAGTTTTAAAAACAACCCTATTTCTGTTTCTATCTCCCTGAATTCTAGAACCATCCTGCTTAATTACAACTCCTTCCTCAATAACAAGTCTTTGTTTATAAGAATTGTATCCTATCCCATATTCCTGAAACTTTTCGATACCTTCTTGGTTAAAAACCTTTATCAATAATTCATGCTCGGTAATGGAACCACCTTCTGGGTAAACAACTCTCTTTTTATCCATCAAAATAACCATTGAGTTGTCATCAGGATAATCATCATGAGTACTCGAATCAGCTACTAATTGTTCTATATCATTGGTTTTAAAACAATTAAAGATAGATCCCTTATCTTCTAATTCTCTAATGTTATCAAGTGATGTGTAATCATTTCTATTATAAAGGAGAGCTTTTTCATAGGCTTCAATTGCTTTTCTATTAAGTTTTGAGTGTCGGAATATCTTACCAAGTCTCGCCCAATAAGGTCCGTAAGAAGGTACTATTTTTAATGCTTGTCTAATATATTGTTCGGCTTCGGAATATTGTTGCAACTCTAAGTATACATCAGAAACATTAACTTTGTACGTAGGAGAATCCGGCACTAATTCAATCATTTTTCCACTATAATTTTTCCAAGATATCAAATCACCATCCTTCAATGTGAAATCTACAAGAATAGATAGAACATCTTCTGAATAATTTTTCTTTAAGACACCTTTCATTATTTTGATTGCGCTATAATATTGTTTAGTTGTTTCTATTGTGAGTAGTGCTTTAAGGTAAGCAAAATCTAAACCATCAGGCTCATATTTATAAGCTTCTTCAACCGATGAAATTAATTTATCGTAAAGCTCACGCACAGCATAATATTTAATTTTTGCATCATAATAATCTTTTCTATTACAATGCTCATCCATTTTTTCAATTAAATCGTCTGCTTTTTCAAATTCCTGATTAGATATAAATTTATTAAACCTATATTTTATCCCCAATGGAATTGTCTCATTAAGTTCATATAGTTTTTCTGTAGCTGTTATTCTTTCGTCTTCTTTCTCACCACGCAAATAGGCATTTGCTAAATTTAAATAGATTAGAGAGCAATCTGGAACTATTTCTAATGCTTTTTTCAATATTAATTCAGCTTCAATAGCTTTATCCTGCATAAAATATGCAGTAGCCAGCATTACATAATTCTCTGGATGTTCAGGATTTTCTTCAATTTGCTGTTTAAAGTATTCAAAAGCAAAATGCTCTATTACTTTACTCGGTGCATTTGGTTTAGAAATATAAGTTTTGTTCTCTAAAGAATAATCTAATCCTTCTATTTTCTTTCCATTAGCATCGGCAATTCTTGCATAGAAGTTACAATTACTAATCTCAGAAAAACCCGTTTTTATAAGCAGTCTGTTCCAACCTTTTTGTAATTCTGTTTCAACAATATAGGAATCTTCTGAGTTATTGTTTTCATCACAAATCTCAAAAATATTTTCATCATTCAAAAATACTTTTAAAGAACCAGAGGTTCCTGTACGGATCTGGGCAGATTGTTTAATAGGAGAAAACACAAAGCTATTCCCATAATAAATTGCTTCAGCTGCTCCGAAATGTTTCCTAAAGTCTATCCATACATACATATCTGTGGGAGTATTCTGAAACCAGAAAGTAGGAACTCTTTCTTTACCCTCATACTTTGCTAAAGGATCATAATTCTCTTCTGGAGGATAGACAGTGTCGTATCCGGAAGCTGAGACATTTTCAAAAGGACCTATCATCATCCAATTACTAATTGTGTTAGTTTTAGCTACATATTGTTTTGCTTTCGATAGTTTCT
>JABIME010000013.1 GCA_018654125.1 Candidatus Cloacimonadota bacterium | reverse complement strand
GTGTGGATCCCAGCGATGATTTTAAAGCAAAATATGTTGTAGACCCAGCCAAGAAGAAAATCATTAAAGAACTTAAACTGGCAGCAAAGGAAGCTGATAGCATATATCTAGCATCAGATCATGACCGTGAGGGAGAGGCAATAGCCTGGCATCTTACAGAAGTTCTAAAAAAAGAGATCAAAGATAAGGATGTTCATAGAATAATTTTTAATGAAATCACAAAAACTGCAATAACAGAAGCTGTAAAAAATCCGGGTGAATTAGATATTAACAAAGTTAACTCTCAGCAAGCCAGAAGGATCTTAGATAGAATTGTAGGCTATAATGTTAGTCCTGTATTATGGAAGATCGTAACAAAGAACTTAAGTGCCGGAAGAGTTCAATCGGTTGCACTTAGAATAATTTGTGAACGGGAAGAAGTGATAAGTAAGTTTGAACCAGTTGAATCTTGGAATGTATATGCAATATTGTTTAAAGATAAACTTCCTGAATTTAAAGCAACGCTAAAAAAATGGAAAGATAAGAAACCGAATTTTAAAACTGAGGTAGAAGCAAAGGTTCTTCTTGATACAATTAAAACAGATAAATATATAATAGAATCTATAAAAAAAGCTATTAGAACTATAAATCCAGGGCCACCATATATTACAAGTACATTACAGCAGGATGCAGCGCGAATATTAAATTTCTCAGCTAAAAAAACAATGATGGTTGCACAGCAGCTTTATGAAGGTATTGAACTTTCTCAAGGCTCTGTAGGCCTTATTACTTACATGCGTACAGACTCTTTAAGGGTATCACAAGAAGCAATAACGAATTCAAGAAAATTGATCTCAGAACGGTATGGTGAGAAAAGTTTAAATCCAAAACCTCGTTATTTCAAAAATAAAAATTCAGCTCAGGATGCTCATGAAGCTATAAGAACAACTAATTGTTCCAATACACCGGAAAGTATAAAATCATATCTTACAAAAGATCAACTTAATTTATATACAATAATCTGGCAAAAGTTTATAGCAACTCAGATGTTACCAGTTAAAATGAATAATAAGGAACTTGTAATTACAATTGGCGATGCAACTTTCTCTGCTAATGGAAGCTCAATCGAGAATAAAGGATTTCTGGTTGCCTTCCCACATACAAAAGTTATCTTAGGTGAGAAAATAGATAATGGTTATGTAAAAGATGACATTCTTAAATCTAAAGAGACATCTTCAAAACAGAGTTTTACCAAACCACCATCAAGATATACAGAAGCTCTTCTAATTAAAGAGCTAGAATCAAAAGGGATTGGTAGGCCATCTACCTATGCTGCAATCACTAATACAATTAGATCAAGAAATTACGTAATACTAAAAGCTAAGAGATTTCATCCAACAGAATTGGGTTTGACCGTAAATAAACTTCTAGTAGCAAGTTTTCATGAATTTTTTAATGTGGAATTTACTGCGGCAATGGAAGATAGCCTAGACAAGGTGATGTACGGTGAAGTTGAATGGCATAATCTTCTTAAGCAATATTATGAATCATTAAATGTCTTGATATCTGAAGTAGATTTTAAAGAAGCAAAAAAGAGCGCAATAGAAGAAACAGATCTAAAATGTGAAAAATGTGGAAGTATGATGGTTATAAAATGGGGTAGGAACGGTCAGTTTTTAGCATGCTCAAATTTCCCTGAATGTAAGAATATAAAGAATTTTACAAGAAATGAAAATGGAGTTGTTGAAATTCTAAAGCCGAAGACTCTCGACAAAAAGTGTCCTAAATGTGAATCTGATCTTATTTTGAAAGAAGGTAAATTCGGTAAATTTATTGCCTGTTCTAACTTTCCAAAATGTAAACATACAGAACCTTATACAATTGGTATAAAGTGTCCTGATTGTGAAGATGGACAAATTACAGAAAAGAAGAACAGTAAAGGCAGATTCTTCTATTCATGTTCCAATTATCCAGATTGTAAATTTATAACTAATAATAAACCTGTAGCAATTTCGTGTCCAGAATGCGGAAACCATTACTTAGAAGAGAAGAAAACAAAGGATAAGGGTGAATTTAAAGAATGCCCAAAATGTAAAAATGTAGTCTATTAAGCAGGATTAATGTATTTTTCAGAAAGTTTAGGTAGCAGTATTCAGAATATTTTCACACATAAGATGCGATCTTTTCTTACTTTACTCGGAATTATAATTGGTGTTTTTGCGGTTGTAACTATGTTCTCTACAATTTATGGGATGAAAATATTGATTAATGAGCGCATGAAAGAGATGGGTTGGAATAACTCTGTTATTATCTATCCATCGGCAGGTGAACAAAATATTTCCAGCCACAGAAGATATCGTTTTAGAAGAATTCAACGTGAAGTAAAACCTTTAACCTTTGAAGATTATATGCACATTAAGAAAAATGTAGAATCAAAATATATTTATGGCCAAATTGAAACATGGCAAAAATATCTATTTAAAGATAAAGAGGAAAATCTAAATCTTAGAGCAACAAATAACGAGTTTTTCCTTAGTAAAACATATAACTTAAAATCTGGAAGACTTTTTAACTCTTTCGAGAACCTTAACTCATTAAAAGTATGTATTGTAGGTCATGGTTTTGTAGATAAATATTTTAAAGGGAAAGATCCTTTAGGTAATAAAATAAGTATTGGAAATCAACGCTACAAAGTTATTGGAATACTCGATAATGATAAACTTAACTCTAATGGGATGAATTTTAACAGTTGGCAAAGACAGCGTGATCTTGAAGCTGTTTATATCCCTCTTTCTACAGGGGCAAAATATCTAAAGTCAAATAATTCAATAGATTACATCTATCTTCAAGCAAATAGTGAGCAAGATTATCCTAACATGAAAAATACTGCGCGTCAAAGCTTGCTGGTAAATCATAATATGGGTCATGACTTCTCATTTAATAATATTGGTGCTTTAATGCTTAACATAACAAAAGAGATAAATGAAATGATGAAAAAGTGGAACATCACACTTTCTGCTATTGCATCAATTTCACTTATTGTGGGTGGAATTGGGCTTTTTAGTACATTACTAATTTCAATTAACGAAAGAATGAAGGAGATTGGAATTAGAAAGAGCATCGGTGCTACAGACCGCGATATCTTCCTACTATTTATTTTGGAAGCTATTACGCTCTCTCTTTTAGGTGCACTGGTTGGAATTTTACTCTCTACACTGCTGGTAAAAGTGATAACAGTTGCACTAAAATTTAGTTTTCCTGTTCCAATAGAAGGAATTTTACTTGGTTTAGCATTTTCATTATTTATAGGATTCGCTTCCGGTATATACCCAGCTTACAAAGCTTCTAAGATAGATCCTATTAAAGCAATTTATTACTTCGAATAAATATTAAACAATTGTTAATAGATTTGAAATAATTTGTTAGCGATTAAAATTATCCGATCAAAATCTCTTTCGGATTGAATAGTTCTACTCGATTCCTACCTTTGTTTTTCCCTTTATACAAGGCTGTATCAGCTTCCTTAATACATTCATCGATATCTTTTTCAATAGAATACTCACTTACTCCGAAGGTTATTGTAACAGGAATTATCTTATTATTATAAATAAATTCTTTTTGAGCAATCTTTCTTCTGATCTTTTCGGCAGCTACCTTCCCACCATTAATCAAGGTTTCAGGAAGTAGAAGAATAAATTCTTCACCACCCCATCTTCCTACAATATCTTGCTTCCTCAAGCCAGTGATAATGGTTTCAACAAGTTCTCTAAGAACATGATCTCCACACTCATGACCATATCTGTCATTAACGGCTTTAAAGTGGTCAATATCACCCATTACAAGACAAAAAGTTTTTTTGTTTCTTTCAAAACGCAGAGTTTCATATTCTATTTTCTCAAGAATGTCGCGTCTATTTGAAATGTTCGTTAGAGGATCTTTTCTTGAGATTTCTTCAAGTCTTACATTTGCTTTTTCAAGTTTCATATGATCTACTGTTTTTAAACGATATCGTGCAAATATAATAAATGCAATATTAAGAAAGATAATAAAACCTATCATAAAAGAGTTTCTAATTATGATTTGCTTTGTAATTTGTTTCTTACTGTTTTCCATATCTAATGAAGATATTTTTTCACACATATTTAAATATTCTTGAATAGAGATAGAGTAGTTTTCAATATCATTAGCTTCTTTATGTATCTTCGATTCTAATGAAAGTATATCAAAAAGTAATTCACTATTATCTAACTTTAATGCAATACTTTTTGCTTGTATACAGTAGTTTAATCTTTCTGAGATCTCTATAGAATCAGTTTGTGATGCAAGTTTAAAAAATATATTAGAACGCTCAATATCTGTTGCATCATCTAACGAAGAGCGTAAGAATTCGATGTTTTCTGCAGCGTAAATATTAATAAAGAAAAAGCAAAAGACTAATAGTAGAGCAAATATTTTTGTTTTTTCTTTCACAATCTATTTTATCCTGATTGAGCAGTTCTATCAACTCTATTAATTATTGGTTTTTCTTTTGGCTTTGTCATCACAACGCAATTTTTACCCTTTCTCTTGCCATTATATAACGCTTCATCAGCCATCTTTATGCATTTATCAATATTCATTGGTCTATCATAAACACTTACACCAAAAGTCATTGTTAATTCCAATTTGATTTCGTTGAATACATACGAAGTTGCTTCAATATCTTTACGTATTTTATTGGCTAGAGCTACACCACCTTCAATCTCTGTTTCTGGTAGAAGCATTAAGAATTCTTCACCACCCCAACGTCCGGTAAGGTCTTGCTGACGCACAGTAGATTTCATTTGTTTTGCTAATGATTCAAGAATAAAATCACCGCAGTCATGTCCATTGTCATCATTAATTTTTTTGAAATCATCAATATCTGCCATTACTAGAACAAATGATTTTCCATTTCTTCCAAAACGTTTTTGCTCATGAACCATTTTTTCTATCATATCTCGACGATTTGAAAGGTGTGTTAATGGATCTGTTTTTGCAATTTGCTCAAGTTTTGCATAGGCAGCTTTAAGTTTTTTGTTTGTCTTTATATTGCTAAAGGCAAGGTAGAAACCAACTATGGCAAAAATGAAAATAAATATAATTCCTGATATTAGAACAGTTTGAGTATATTTCTGTGTTTTAATTTGTGAAGCTCTATTTATTAGTTCAAGATCACGGATTTCTTTATTCTTCTGATAAGTGTCGATCTTTTCCTGAATTTTTCCTTTTTCATATCCTGCAATTTTTAATTGTGCAACTCTATATTCTTTTTCTCTATTTAAAGATTCTATCTCCTGAAGTCTCTGAACTGCAATAAATTCTTTTTCCTGTCTTTCCTGTTCAAGTATCAAATGCTGTAATTCAAGATCTCGAATTTCTTTTTCTTTTTGAAGTAATTCAATCTTTCGTTTCCTCTGCTCTTCTTCATAAGTATATTGCATATCACTAATTTTTTGGGACCGCTCTGCACGGGCTATTGTATCTCTAATAGAAGTAAATAGTTTATAATACTCAAGAGCTTTTTCATCTTCCCCTCTTGAAGTATAAAATTCGGATATTTGTTTGTATTCATTACGCATAAGAACACGAACATTTTCCTCTTCAAATCTTAATGCTCTTATAAAAAACTCAGAGGCTTTTTTATATTGCCCTGCTTTTTTATATTCTAAACCAATTCTATTTAGAGCAAGAGATACTTCACTTCGATTATTCATTATCTCATTTATCTTTAATGCTTTATTATAGAATTCAATTGATTTGGTATGATTTTTACTGGTGCTATAAACATCGGCAATTCTATAAATATCAAAGAGGATCAACTCAACATCACCAATTATTTCACTAGTACTTAGTGCCATTTCTAATAAGCGAATAGTATTTTTGTAATCTTTAATAACTGCGTATGAATTAGCGCTGTGGTTATATGCTTCTCTTTCGTTAATTTCGTCTTTAAATTTTATTGCAAGCTCTGCAGCTTGTTCACTATAAATTATTGCTTGTTCTGGTGCTATGAATAGATATTCTTGTGAAAGTGCATTAAGAACTTTTATCTTTTCTTCTGCTACTACTATCTTTAATTTGGTCTCTAGGCTATCAATATGTGTAGATGTATTAAGAGAAACTGTAATTGTTATGAGCATTAATATAATGCAAAGAAAATTCATACAATTCCCCTCCTGTTCAAAATAAAATAAAATAAAATAAAATAAGAAAATAAATAAATAATATTATATATTAATAGATTTAATAATATGTAAACCTTTGGCAAGCTTTTTTTTATCAATAGCATAATTTAATCTGACCCATTGTTTTCCATTTGAGCCAAATAAACTTCCCGGCATAATTATTAATCCATTCTTTATCAGCTCATCTGCAAGTGTGATATCACTATTGTTCACTCTAAAAAAAAAATATGGGGAAGAAGTATTTTGCAGAATTGGTATATCAGGTAAAAATTGATTAAAAAAATCTTGGGTAACTTCTCTATTTGCAATGAGTTCCCTGCGTATCTCTCTCTGAGCATTCATTCCATCTTCAGATAAAGCAGTAATGGCAACTTCTTGTGAAATGTGTGGAGCACAAGTGCAAATATATTGGTGGGAAACAATAATCGGCTTAATTAGATCAGGATCATTAGATACTGTCCATCCAATTCGCCAACCGCTCATACAATGTGATTTAGATAGACCTGATATCACAATGATCTTTCCATTTTTTTCTAAGAAAGATACGGGTCTCTTTTCAGTATATAATTCACGATAAATCTCATCCACAATTATAAGTATGTTATTCTCTTCACATTTAGATATAATGAAGTCAACCTCTTCTTCTGTGAAGCATTTACCTGTAGGATTTGATGGATTGTTTAAGAGTAATATTTTTGTTTTGGATGTTATCTTGTTTGAGAAATCTTTACGATTTAATTCAAATTCTTGCTCAGGATTCAGATCAAATTCAACAGGTATCCCATCCATCATTTTGATAATGGTTTTATAAGCAATGTAAGTTGGATTTGCAATTAATACTTCATCACCCGGATCTATAAAACTAAAAAGAGATGCAAAAATTGCTTCTTCTGCTCCGGTTGTTACACAGACATTATTATTTAGTTTGATATTGTAGTAATGTGATATTGTTTTTTGTAAATCTGGTAATCCTGCATTAGGAGTATATCGTATATTGTTTTGCTTAATGACATCAATTGCTTTATCTGTAATTATTTTTGGAGTTGCAAATTGAATCTCACCTAAACCAAGATTTATAGAATTTATCGGAGCTTTATCAAATAACTTTCGCAACTCAGATTTTTCTAATCCATCTATCCGATTTGCATATTTTATTGGTTTCATCTCAAAGCTTCTTCTAAAATTACTGACCTGTTACTTTTTTCATCTCTGTATTTAATAATAATAGGACAATAAATTGAGAAATTTTCGTTATTCTTCATCTTACGTGAACCAGGAACAACAACGGCACCTTCTGGAATATGCAATGAATTATTTTCATCTTTTTTGAGGAACCGGTTATTTATTGAATCAAAAACTGGTGTTCCCCCAGTTATTGTTACTCCAGCTGCAATTATTGCATTCTGGTCAACTATTACACCCTCATAAATACCACAATTTCCACCAATGAAAACGTTATCTTCAATTATTACTGGATTTGCACTAATGGGTTCTAAAACGCCTCCAATTTGCGAAGCTGCACTAAGATGCACATTCTTTCCAATTTGAGCACAGGTACCAACAAGAGCATGAGAATCTATCATCGATCCATCATCAATAAAAGCTCCAACATTTATATACATTGGAGGCATCATTATTACATTTTCACCAATATGAGCACCTTCTCGAATGGAAGAACCTCCAGGTACAATTCTTATATTATTTCTGGTTGTAAGATCTTGCACTGGATATGTGTCTTTATCCATAAATGAACCTAATTTTACTATTTTACCCATCTTAAAACCAGCGAGTATTCCTTTTTTAACCCAATTATTTGTAATCCAATTTCCATCGATCTTTTCAGCAGCTCGTATCTCTCCAGAATTCAGTCCATTTCTAAACTCTAAGAACAACTTTTTATCATTTTCAGAAAATTCTTTTTTGTTATATAATTCAATTATCTGTGTTTTTATACTCATAATAACTCCCAAATATTTCTTTATCTAAAGAAATTCACTTATAATATCTCTTTTAAAAATCTTCCTGTGAATGACTTCCTGATCTTAACAATTTCTTCAGGAGTTCCGGTAGCAACAACTTTGCCTCCTTCATCACCCCCTTCAGGTCCCAAATCTATAATATGATCAGCACATTTAATAACATCTAAATTGTGTTCGATAACAATAACGGTATTACCCATTGAAACTAACCTATGAAGCACTTTTAACAGTTTTTTAATATCTTCAAAATGTAATCCGGTGGTTGGCTCATCTAGTATGTAAAGTGTTTTACCGGTACTTGTCTTGCTTAGTTCTCGCGAGAGCTTTATCCTTTGCGCCTCTCCACCGGAAAGAGTTGTAGATGCTTGTCCAAGCTTAACATATTCCAACCCAACTTCATTAAGAGTTTGAAGAACTTTATAGATCTTTGGAACTTTCTTAAATAATTCCATTGCTTCTTGAACATCCATTTCTAGAACATCTGCGATACTATGTCCTTTAAATTTTACTGCTAAAGTTTCTTTATTATAGCGCGTTCCATTGCATACTTCACATTTTACATAAATATCAGGTAGGAAGTGCATCTCTATCTGTTTTACACCACCACCGCCACAGGCTTCACATCTTCCACCTTTAACATTGAAAGAAAATCTTCCAGGTTTATAACCACGCAATTTTGCGGCAGGAGTTTGAGAAAATAAGTTTCTTATTGGATCAAATAATTTTGTATAAGTTGCAGGATTTGAACGAGGTGTTCTTCCAATTGGCTGTTGATTGATATTAATTACTTTATCAAAATATTCATAACCTAATATTTTCTTAAATAACCCCAGCTTCTTACTTGATTTATTAAGTTCTTTTGCCATTGCAGGGTATAATATTTGATTTATCAAGGAACTTTTACCAGAGCCAGAAACTCCTGTAACACAAGTAAATGAACCTACTGGGATTTCCACATTTATATTTTGTAGGTTATTCTGTGATGCACCAAAGACTTGCAATTTACGCTTATCTGGCTTCATTCTCTCTTTTGGCATTTCAATAGATAATTTACCAGATAGATATTTTCCAGTCATAGACTTTCTGGATCTAAGAAGCTTTTCTATATTGCCCTGAAAAACTATCTCTCCACCGTAAATTCCAGCATGAGGTCCAATATCAATTATTTGATCTGCAGTTCGTATCATCTGTTCGTCATGTTCAACTACAATAACTGTATTTCCAATATCACGCAGATGAACTAGCATATTAATAAGTCGTTGATTATCACGTTGATGCAACCCAATTGTGGGTTCATCTAAAATATACATTACACCAACCAAGCTACTACCGATCTGGCTTGCTAACCTTATTCTTTGCGATTCACCACCAGATAAGGTCGGAGCCTTCCTATCTAAAGTAAGATAATGAAGACCAACATTTACAAGAAATGAAAGACGATTATTTATCTCTTTTAGCACCTCTTCTGCAAT
>JABIME010000158.1 GCA_018654125.1 Candidatus Cloacimonadota bacterium | reverse complement strand
CGGAAAGGAATTAGATGTCTATCTTCAGTGGTCTGTCACTGAAGAATATCAAACAGATTATTCTGTTGTTTTTGTATCATTAATAGACATCACGAAAATGAAAAAAGCTGAAAGAGCTTTAGAAGAAAGTGAAGAAAAATTTCGAACAATTTCAAATTCAGCAAACGATGCTATAGTCATGATAGATAATTCAGGAAATATAAATTTTTGGAATAGAGCAGCAGAAATAATATTTGGAAGAAATTCGAGCGAAGTAATTGGAAAACAATTGCATGAAATCCTTACTCCGAAGAGATACAAAAGTGCATTTAAGAAAGGATTTAGTGAATTTAAGCATACTGGAGAAGGTAATGTAATTGGAAAAACAATAGAGATGTTCGCTGTGCATAAAGACGGCTCAGAATTCCCTGTAGAAATGTCTATAACAGGAATAAAAATTAAAGATCAGTGGAATGGACTTAGCATTATAAGGGATATATCTGAAAGGAATAAATCTGAAGAAGAAAACAGACGACAAAGAGAACAAATAAAGCTGATTAATAAAATACTCAGGCATGATCTTGCAAATAACTTGGCTATAATAAACAGTGCTATAAATAACTTTAAAAGAGATAACAACAATGAAAATTTAAGCACAGCGGCAAAATATATAGAAAGTAGTTCAGACCTCATTTCAAAGATGAGAGAACATGAGTTTCTTATCTCTTCAACTAATTTAAATATCTATGATATCGGAGAACATTTTAAGAAAATATTAAACAATTATCAAACAATAGAATCCTCTGTAAAAGGTAAGTGTAAAATATTTGCTGATGATTCAATAAATTCGGTTATAGATAATTTGGTTAGGAATGCCATTGTGCATAGTGGAACTGATAGAATAGATATTAGAATTACATCTTCGGGGAAAACCTGTGAAGTGAAGATTATAGATTATGGAAAGGGAATACCTGACGAAATCAAATCTAAAATTTTTAATGAGGGTTTTAGGTATGGTGTAACAGGTCATTCCGGTTTAGGATTGCACATTGTTCAAAAAGCTGTGAATAATTGGGGTGGAGAGATATTAATTGAAGATAATACACCTAAGGGTTCAATTTTTTCTTTGTATTTACGAAAAGTTAATTAAAAGTTTGGAATAATTGAAAAAGCCTTCCAGCAATTGCTGAAAGGCTTTTTTTTTATAGTTAGATTAAATTTTATTGTTTAAGTGTAGCTTGAGCTGCAGCTAATCTTGCAATTGGTACTCGGTAAGGAGAACAACTTACATAATCCATTCCTACTTTATTGCAGAAAGTTACAGATTTCGGCTCTCCACCATGTTCACCGCATATCCCTACTTTAAGGTTAGAATTAACAGCGCGTCCCTTTGATGTTGCCATCTCAACTAATTGCCCAACTCCTTCTTGGTCAAGAACCTGGAAAGGATCATCTTTCAAGATTCCTTTTTCAGTATAAACAGGTAGGAATTTTCCAGCATCATCTCGGCTGTATCCAAATGTCATCTGAGTAAGATCGTTAGTTCCAAAACTAAAGAATTCTGCTTCTTTCCCAACCAGATCAGCAGTAAGTGCAGCACGCGGGATCTCTATCATTGTTCCCACCATGTATTCGATTGATTTACCTGTTTCTTCAAAAACCTTTTTTGCAGTTTCATTGATGATAGCAGCCTGCATTCTATATTCCTGCACTGTTCCAATAAGTGGAACCATGATCTCTGGTTTTGGATCAAATCCAGCTTCTTTTACATTAATAGCTGCTTCAATTATCGCACGAGACTGCATCTCTGTAATTTCGGGGTAAGTGTTTCCTAAACGGCAACCACGATGACCAAGCATAGGGTTAAATTCATGAAGTGAATCAACTTTTTCTTTCACTTCTTTAATTGTAATTCCCATTTCATCAGCCATTTCCTGCTGATTTGCTGTTTCGTGAGGAACAAACTCGTGTAGTGGGGGATCCAAAAGACGCACCGTAACACCAAACCCACTCATTGCTTCAAAGATCCCTTCAAAATCAGTTCGTTGGAATGGAAGTAATTTAGCCAAAGCTTCACGACGTCCGGTTTCATCATCTGCTAAAATCATTTCTCGCATTGCTTTTATCTTTTCACCTTCGAAGAACATGTGCTCTGTTCTACAAAGCCCGATACCTTGTGCTCCAAATTCGCGAGCTACTGTTGCATCATTTGGGGTGTCTGCATTTGTACGAACATACATCCGTGTGAATTTATCAGCAAGATTCATCAACTTTCCAAAGTCACCACTAAGTTCAGGATCTATGGTTGCAATTTTACCTTCGTAAACTTCGCCTGTAGAACCATTTAATGAAACCCAATCACCTTCAATAAAAGTTCTTCCGTCAATGTTCATAACTCGTTCTTTGTAATTAATTTTTACAGCTCCAGCACCGGAAACACAACATTTTCCCATACCTCTGGCAACAACCGCTGCATGAGATGTCATCCCACCACGAGCAGTGAGAATACCATTAGCAATATTCATTCCTTCTAGGTCTTCCGGAGATGTTTCAATACGAGCTAGAATTGCATTGTCATATTTATTTGCTTCGTCAGCAAAAAATACAAGCTGACCTGTAGCAGCACCAGGAGAAGCAGGAAGTCCTTTTGCCAGAACAACAGCTTCCTTAATTGCATTTCCATCAAATACAGGATGCAAAAGCTCATCTAATTTATTTGGTTCAACACGTAGTAAAGCTGTTTTCTCATCAATGAAATTCTCTTCTAACATTTCTATTGCCATGCGAACCATTGCAGCACCAGTTCTCTTTCCGTTACGTGTTTGAAGTAACCACATCTTTCCATCTTGTACTGTGAATTCAATATCCTGCATATCTTTATAATGATTTTCAAGTTTAGTTTCGATCTCAGATAACTCTTTATAAAGCTGTGGCATTGCCTCTTCAAAAGATGGGAATTTATTAGTACGATCTTCTTCTGTAACTCCAGCTAATCTCGCCCATCTTTTACTACCTTCAAGAGTGATTTCTTGAGGAGTTCTAATTCCGGCAACAACATCTTCACCCTGAGCATTTATAAGATATTCTCCGTTAAAGATATCTTCACCGGTTCCAGCATCACGTGTAAATGCTACACCTGTAGCAGAATTCTCACCCATATTTCCATAAACCATAGCTTGTACGTTTACAGCTGTTCCCCAATTACTTGGGATTTTATTCATCATTCTGTAATAATCAGCACGCGGGTTGTTCCAACTACCAAAAACAGCACCAATTGCACCCCAAAGTTGATCCCATGGATTATCAGGAAAATCGTGTCCGGTTACTTCTTTTACTGCATTTTTAAAATTTGTAACAAGATCTTTCAGATCATCAGCAGTAAGTTCAGTATCGTTTTCTACACCTTTTTTCTCTTTCATCTCTTCGATGATCTCCTCAAAAGGATCAATATCAACTTTTGTTTTTGGCTTCATATCTAAAACGACATCACCATACATTTGCACAAAGCGGCGATATGAATCCCAGGCAAAACGTGGATTCCCAGATTTTTCAGCAAGACCTTTAACTGCATCGTCATTCATACCAAGGTTTAAAACTGTATCCATCATTCCCGGCATTGAAACACGAGCTCCAGAGCGAACAGAGAGTAACAGAGGATTAGAATTATCACCAAATTTTGCTCCCATAATCTCTTCAGTATTTATAATGCTTTCTTCAATTTCCGATTTTAACAATTCAATAGTTTTTTCTACACCAAGCTTATTCCATTCTGCACAAACTTCTGTTGTGATTGTAAAACCTGCTGGAACAGGTACACCAATCAAGTTCATTTCAGCAAGATTTGCACCTTTACCACCAAGAAGGTTCTTCATTTCTGTTTTACCCTCTGCTTTTCCATTTCCAAACGTATAAACGCGTTTTGTACTCATTTTATATCTCCCTATGTTATTTTAATAATAAGATTTAGACGTTGTGTCTAATAAATAAACACCTAATGCAACAATTCTTGTTTATGGGTTAATGTGTCAAATTAAATATAGTATTAAAAGGTTCTGTTATATTGATTTGTAAATTATATTAGACAAAGAATATTGCCATAATTTTATGTGATTAATTTTGCAAAAGTGATGGAGGAACTTATGAGATCTATTCAATATGGAGACAAACATTTTATTCGAGTTGATAAGGGAGAAGAAATTGTAAATATTCTTACTGAGTTTTGTATGAAGAGATCAATAAATTTAGGAAAAATCTCTGCAATAGGTGCAGCAAGTGAGGTTGAAATTGGAGTATTCGATACAGTAAATAAGGAATATAATTCTAAAATAATGAAAGGAATTTTTGAGATATTATCAATTTCTGGTAATATAAGCTCTAGTAATTCTAAACCATATCTTCACATGCATATAACGCTTTCAGATAGCAATTATAATACGTTTGGAGGTCATCTTAATAGAGCTATAGTTAGTGCAACATGTGAGATAATTGTAGAAGTGTATAAAGGAAAATTGGATAGATACTTTGATGAGAGTATCGGACTTAACTTATTTGAATTATAAGAACTTCTTAATATTCCAAATAATATTAGTAAATATGCAAGTTGACAGAAATATGTGTTATCTTCTAGCTGATTATCCAAAGAAAATTAATTGAGGTTAGATGGTAGCAATATATGTTGATAGTAAGCTGAAAAGATTTGAAAACAAGATCAAATTTACTTTTGATTTTATTTTCAATACACTTGGTTATGAATTTAAATATATTCATAAACTAGATCAGCTACAAAAAAATGACATACTATTTTACTACGGATTGATAGAACCTACAGTTAAAGAAGCCTATATTCTTGCAATGGATAAGATACTTTTCTATATTCCCGTATTACATGAATTATTGCATCCAAATAAATTAACTCCCGAGAAATTAAAAAGCAAAACAAAGATAATAAAATTGAAGCGGAAAGTGCCGATAATTACAGAAGATGAAACGGATATCCCAATACAATATTATCATAAAGAAGATCTATTTTACGGTATTTACAAATTTGATATTGTTGGTAATATTCTGTTTAACCTCAATTCATCAATAGAAGTGGAAGGAGTTAAAAGAGATGAACACGGGTGGTTTAGTGATGAAGATATCCCTTTTACTGAGTTTCATCAAGAGCCTTATGTGAATATGTTGCTTTGGTTAATAGAGAGATGTATTAAAGATTCTTTAGAAAAAAATGGATCTACGTTTCTGGTAAAAAAAGCATATTGGCCATCAGCAGAAGTTTTTGCAGCTTCGTTCACTTTTAATGTTAATAAACTTCAAAAATGGTCTTTTGGAAGAATGATTAGCAGTACATTTGAAGATATTCT
>JABIME010000012.1 GCA_018654125.1 Candidatus Cloacimonadota bacterium | reverse complement strand
TTCTTCAGGTAAACAAGCAAAGATGTTACATCAACATGATTTACACCTGGAATTCTGGATGCCTGCCCTAGTGAAGTTGGTTTGATCTTGTTTAATTTTTCTCTTGCTTCGTAGGCAATTGATTCGATCTTCATATAGTCTATATCTGTAGGAATTTCAGAATGTTCCATTCTCTCGAATTTATCAATTTCTGCCATTTGCCGTTTTATGTATCCTTCGTATTTAATATTTAATGATATCCTGTTTTTTATATCATCCGTAACATCTTCAGGGATTTTGTATCCAAATTTAGTAAGATCTTCAAATGAAACCTCAGGACGTTTTAATATTTTCTCAAACTTCATCGGTTCTTTAAGTTTGGGATGTTTATTAGAAGCCGTAACTTTTAAAAACTCCATTTCTCGGTTAAAAATTTTCTTCATATTTTGGAACTTTTGCCAGCGTACATCGCTCACTAATCCCAATTTATATCCTATTGGCATTAATCTTTCATCTGCATTATCTTGTCGTAGGAACAACCTGTATTCTGCTCGTGATGTAAAAAGACGATATGGTTCATTTGTTCCCTTTGTTACCAGATCATCTAATAAAACTCCCATATAAGATTGAGATCTATCAAAGATCATTGGCTCTTTTTTATCAAGAGCCAGAACAGCATTAATCCCAGCAGCAAGCCCCTGAGCTCCAGCCTCTTCATACCCGGATGTTCCATTGATCTGTCCTGCCAAGTACAACCCCGAAACTACTTTTGTTTCCATTGTTGCTTTTATCTCATCAGGGATCACATAATCGTATTCGATAGCATAACCATAACGAATAATAGAAGCATTATGTAAACCAGAAATGGAACGGATCATTTTCTTTTGAATTTCTGGTGGCAAACTATTGGAAGTTCCATTCACATAAGCTTCAAAAGTATTTGCACCTTCCGGCTCTATAAAAACATGATGCCTATCCTTACCGGAAAATTTAACTATTTTATCTTCTATCGAAGGACAATATCTTGGTCCAATCCCACTTATATATCCACCATAAAGAGATGACCTATCTAAATTTGAATCAATTATTTTATGCGTTTCAGGATTTGTAAAAGTAAGGTAACAACTCACATCATTTCTTACTTTTATATCCCTATAATAGGAAAATCCTTGAGGATTTTCATCTCCCGGTTGTTCTTCTACCAGATTCATATCCATTGTTCTCAAATCTATTCTGGGTGGTGTTCCTGTTTTGAATCTTGCAAGTTTTAATCCCAATTTTGTTAGTGAATCAGAGAGTTTATCCGACGCAGGCTCACCTGCTCTACCGGCGCTGATATTCACGTTCCCAATATGAACAAGCCCTTTTAAAAATGTACCATTTGCTAAAATTACTTTTGGTGCAAAATATTCCTCACCCAGGTTGGAACGAACTCCTTTCACAGTTTTTCCATCACTCTTTAGAATTATCTCGTCGATCATTGATTCAACAATATCAAGATTATCTTGAGTTTCTAATGCACGATGCATAACAGCTGAATATTCCATCCTATCATTCTGCGATCTTGGTGCCCAAACAGCTGGTCCTTTTTTCCTATTCAACATTCTAAATTGAATACCGGTTAGATCTGCCGCTCTGGCTAGCTCTCCACCAAGTGCATCGATCTCTCTGGCAAGATGCCCCTTTGCAGGTCCGCCAACAGAAGGGTTACAGCTCATGCGTCCTATAGATTCTATCTTAATTACAAAAATAAGAGTTTTCGCTCCCATTCTTGCAGCGGCAAGTGCAGCTTCTATTCCTGCATGACCGGCACCAACAACAATTACATCATATTTATTCATAATTTCCTAAACGATCTAATTTAATTAATTTCCAAATGTTGAGAATAGCCTTAAGTGTCAAGATAGTTCAAGTTATACGCTTTTTTTGATTTGACAAGGAAACCACAGTTTAAAGTTTTGAAAGCTGATGTCTTACAAAGAAATAAGTAAGAAAATAAATTAGTGATCATCAATTAGTATTTGAAAATTTAGGAGTTTAATAAAATATGGCAAAACAGAACAGAACAGCTATAAATCCAAGAAGAGATGAAGATTATCCAAGCTGGTATCAGGAAGTAGTCAAAGCCGCTGATATGGCAGAAAGCAGCGATGTTCGCGGATGCATGGTTATAAAACCTTGGGGTTATGCAATTTGGGAAAATATTCAAAAGAATTTAGATGAAATGTTTAAAGATACAGGACATGTTAATGCATATTTCCCTCTTTTCATTCCAAAAAGTTTTTTTGAAAAAGAAGCTGAACACGTGGAAGGTTTTGCCAAAGAGTGCGCTGTTGTTACACATACAAGATTGGAGGACAATGGAGAGGGTGGATTGAAACCTGCCGGAAAATTAACCGAAGAACTTATTGTGCGCCCTACAAGTGAAACTATTATTGGTGCATCTTTCAGTAAATGGGTGAACTCTTATCGAGATCTGCCACTACTTATAAATCAATGGGCGAATGTTGTAAGGTGGGAAATGCGAACTCGCTTATTCCTGCGAACAACCGAATTTTTGTGGCAGGAAGGTCATACAGTTCATGAGACAAAAGATGATGCAATGAAAGAGACATACAAAATGTTAGATGTTTATGGTGAATTTGCTAAGAAATATCTGGCAATTCCAGTAATTAAAGGTGAAAAGACTGAAGGAGAACGATTTCCTGGAGCGTTAAATACTTACTCAATTGAAGCAATGATGCAAGATAAAAAAGCTCTTCAAGCTGGCACTTCCCATTTCTTAGGTAAGAACTTCTCAAAAGCCTCAAATATAAAGTTCCAAAATAGAAATGGAGAGGAAGAATATGCATGGACAACTTCCTGGGGTGTTTCCACAAGACTTATAGGTGCACTAATAATGGCTCATAGTGATGATGATGGACTTGTGCTTCCTCCAAAAATAGCACCTTCACATATTGTTATGGTTCCTATTTATAGAACTGATGAAGAGCGTGAAAAAGTAATGGCTTTTATTGATGATCTATCGCTCAAATTAAAAAAACTTAGGTACGATGAGAAAAAAATTCGTTTCCAAATGGATGATCGTGATATGCGTGGTGGAGAGAAGCTTTGGGATTGGATTAAAAAAGGTGTTCCTATTAGATTGGAGATTGGACCTCGTGATATTGAGAACAATTCTGTTTTTGTTGGCAGAAGAGATAAAGCACCAAAAGATAAAACCGGAATGAAAGTTGATGATTTTGTTAACAATCTCACAGAAATCCTTGATAATATTCAACAGAATATTTATCAAAAAGCTCTTAAATTTAGAAGAGAAAATACAAAAGATATTGATGATAATAAAGAATTTTATAAGTTCTTTACACCACAGAATAAGAAGAATCCAGAAATTCATGGTGGATTTGCTAATAGCCATTGGTGTGGAAGCTTAGATTGTGAAGAAAAAATTAAGACTGATTTGAAGGTGACAATTCGTAATATTCCTAACAAAGCCCAAAAGGAAGATGGAAAATGCATTTGTTGCGGTAAACCAAGTATAAAGCGCGTTATTTTCGCGAAGGCATATTAATGGATTTTTATATAAATAAAGGTGACGAAATAGAATTATTCAAGCTTCTTAAAGCAGCTGGTGTTTGTGATTATTACAGCGATATTCGCCATTTCATAAAAGATGGACTTGTTA
>JABIME010000157.1 GCA_018654125.1 Candidatus Cloacimonadota bacterium | reverse complement strand
TCCTCCGGTGGTTAAGTCCATTCCGGTTTCTTTCATTTATGCTCCAAAATGTTCTTTAATTCTTTAATTTTGTTAATCTCTCTAGATTTTGGCTGGCTATTACAAATTCAGGATTATCCTTAATGCACCTATTAAGCAACTCTTCAGCTTCGGTATAGTTTTTATCATCTATAAGTATGGAAGCTAAATTATTTAATGTTTTAGGTTCTTTTGGAGCATCTTGCAATATCTCGTAATATATCTTCTTTGCATTCTCAATATTTCCGTTTGAATGCTGGATAAAGGCATAATTATATTTAGCCTCTACAAATGCTGGATCTAATATAAGCGCTTGCAGGAAACGGTTTTCCGCTTTCTTTTGATTTTTTGTAAATGTATAATATAATCCCCAATAATATTCAAAATCAGATGAGCTGATGTAGATATTGGAATATTTTTGCAGCAATTCATAAGCTTTTGATGTTTCATTTTTAGAAAGAAGTATCGCAACTTGTTGAATCGCTTCACTTTCGCTATTGAATAATTCGGGTTTTCCAATAATGAGAGATTGAATTTTCCATTCCTGTTTTATCAACCGTAAATTAACTGTAACATCGTATTTATTATTAACATCAAAATAGACTAAAGCTTGATCTTTTTCTTTGGTTAATGCAGATGAAATTAGATGAAAATCGCGTATCTTTTTTATTACTTTATTAGCTGCAATTATTGTAACAAATTTATCTTCAAGATCATGTGATTTCCAGTACTCATAATTTACCATAAATGATGTAACTTTTTCCCATTCATTTGTATAAAGATTTTGCATAAGTTCTATTGCATGATCTTCATATGTTTTTGGACTATAATTTACTTTAAGATCATCAAGTGAAAGTCTTTCTTTTAAATAATATAACGGTACTATAGGATTTACCTTGAATTGATTTATAAAATTTACTATTTTCTTCTTTCCATTTTCTGTTTCTACCATTGTAGAAGGCAGTTGATCATTGAATATTTTCTGTGGTTTATTTACCCATAAAGCCATCTGTTTTTTTAATAGGTCAATATATTCCATTTGTGAATCTGATTTTGCTTTTTGCTGCATAATTTCTGAACTTTGTAAATGATATTCGCATTCACTTGGGCATTTCTCATCAACACGCAAAATGTTGCAATCTTCCCAGCATAAATCGAATCCTTTTCTCATACAGAATCTTGTTCCGGTTTTCACTTTACATATTTTGCACTTCTTCTTTTTGAAAATCTTCAAATTCTCTCCTATATCATTTCCGGTGAAGGTGGCATATTTCTTTTGAATTCCGAGTTCTTTATCATCTTTTTTACTTTCTCTATTCTCTTTTCAGTAAATGTTGAGATCAATTCTTGCTCATCAGTCTTTAATTCAAGCATATGGTATAAGATCTCATCAAGTTCAGCATAAGTTATTCCCATTTCATCTTCGTCAGTTTGCCCTTCCCAAAGATCTGCAGTAGGTTTTTTTGTGATCACACTTTTTGGAAGACCTAATATCTCTGCAATTTCATAAACTTCCGTTTTATACAGATGGCCTATTGGTTCAAAAGCGCAAGCACTATCACCATATTGAGTGCAATAACCGATCATCAATTCCGACAAATTACCGGTACCAGCCACTAATGCTTTATACTTTGCAGATAGATCAAAGAGCACACACATCCTCTCACGTGCCATCCTGTTACCTCTACGAAGAATATCTGCATCCTTCTCAAATTTATCAAAATAGGAATCTACCATTGGAGATATATCGACAGTTTCATAATAAATCCCCAATAATTCAGCGACTTTTACTGCATCATTAAAACTATCTGGATGACTCTTCCGGTAAGGTAACATCATGCCAAAAACATTTTCTCTTCCAACAGCTTTCACGCATAAAGCAGCTGTAACAGAAGAATCAATTCCTCCGGATAAACCAATAATAAGCTTAGAAAATCCTGCAGAAGAAAGTTGTCTTTGCATGAAATCCACAATAAATTCAACCTGATTATCAAGATCGATCTTACGCATAATAAAAACTCCTATTTATATCAAAAATATCAATTTGCAAATAAGTTTGTTGCTATATCAAGGTCAAGCAAATTATTCCATTGAATCATTGTATAATTGTTGCAAGAAAACCTTTCCAAAAACTGCTTGACATAAGCCAATTCGTTTAAATTTTCGGAATAATTAATAATAATTTTATAAATATAAAATAAGGAGTTCAGTATGAACCTAACTGAGATGAAGTCTAAGCACAAACTTTTAAAAGATTACTCTTATACATTAGGAGAGATCGAAAAAGGCTATACAAACAGAACATTGCATGTTGATCTTGGATCTAATAAGATCAAAGAAAAGCCTGTTACACAACTTATGAAAGACAAATTCGTTGGTGGAAAAGGATTTGGATTAAAACTGCTTTGGGATGCCACAAAACCCGACACAAAATGGGATGATCCTGAGAATGAAATCATCATTTCTCCGGGACCAATTGGTGGGATCACACAGTATGCCGGAGCTGGAAAATCGCTTGGTGTTGCACTCTCTCCTCTCACAGATATTGTTATTGATAGTAACGTTGGTGGATATTTCGGTCCTTTCTTGAAATATGCAGGATTTGATGCTTTAGAGGTTCAAGGAAAAGCTGAGAAAGATGTTATTGTAATTATCGATGGAAAAGAAGGTGTTGTTCGTATAGAAGAAGCTCCAGAAGAAGCTGTTGATAGTCATATATTAGCTGAGCAACTTACAGATATGTATGCTGAATCTGAAAATAAAAAAAATCTGGTTTCTGTTGTTTCGGCTGGTCTTGCTGCTGAGAACAGTAATATTGGTGTTCTTAATTTTAGTTTTTATGATAAGAAGAGAAAGAAAGTTCGTTTGAAACAAGCTGGACGTGGTGGAATTGGATCTGTTCTTAGAAATAAGAAAATCAAAGCTATTGTTGCAATTGCAGAAAGCATTAAACCAGATGCAAATCATGTTGTTGATATGGAAGCAATTAAAGAATGCGGTGCCAAATTTAATAAAGAAATGCGTGAACTTGATGATGATCAATGCCGTATGAGAAAAGAAGGTACTGCGCATCTTGTAGAGATTATGGATGATTATGATCTGCTCCCAACTAAAAACTTTCAATACGGTTCTCACAAAGATATTATGAATATTCACTCGAGCGTATGGCGTTCCAAATTTACACAAGGTGTTTTTGATGGTTGTTGGATTGGATGTACGATGGCTTGTGCAAAAGCTGTTGATGGATTTGAACTAAAAACAGGACCTTACAAAGGCGATAAAGTTATTGTTGATGGGCCGGAATATGAAACAGTTGGTGGTGTTGGATCTAACTGTGGTATCTTTGATGCTGATTACATTATCGAAGCAAATTTCTATTGCGACACTTATGGAATTGATACAATCTCATTTGGAACACTTACAGCATTTTTGATGGAATGTTATGAAGCTGGAATTTTAAATAAAGAGCAAACTGGTGGTTTGGAATTAACATTTGGAAACGCAGATGCAGCAATTGAACTAATGCATCAGATGGCTCGTGGTGAAGGTTTTGGAGTAATTGCGGGACTCGGCATTAGAAAAATGAAAGCATATTTTGCTAAAGAATTTGGTGCAGACATAAATTTCATGAATGACATTGGAATGGAAAACAAAGGTTTGGAATATTCTCAGTATGTTTCTAAAGAATCTTTAGCTCAGCAAGGTGGTTATGCCATGACTAATAAAGGTCCTCAGCATGATGAAGCATGGTTGATATTCATGGATATGGTTAACAAACAAATTCCTACTTTTGAAGATAAAGCCGAAGCACTTCATTATTTCCCAATGTTTAGAACATGGTTCGGACTCATGGGCTTATGCAAGCTTCCTTGGAATGATGTGGAACCTGCTGATAATGCAGAAACTGACGAACCAGGAAAAGTTCCTGAGCATGTTCAGAATTATGTGACTATTTTTAATGCAGTTACAGGCTTGAACATAGATAAAGCAGAAATGATTAGACAATCTGAACGAGTTTATAACTTCCAAAGAACTTTTAATATTCGTAGAGGTTACGGTCTTAGAAAACATGATGCTCAGCCTTACAGAGCTGCTGGTCCTGTTACTGTTGCAGAATATGAATCACGTGATGAACGATATGATGGACAGTTAAATGATATTCTTAAAGTTGATACCGATGGAAAATCTACTGAGGAGAAAGTTGCCATCTTGCGTGAATATAAAGAAGGGCAGTATGAACAACTTCTAGATGCAGTTTATAAGCGACGTGGTTGGACAAAGGGTGGTATTCCAAAAGTAGAACATCTAAGAGATATTGGAATGGATCTTCCTGAAGTTTTGGAAATCGTTGAGCCGTTACAATAATCGAGAATATATTAATCGAAAGGGGTTAATAGCCCCTTTCTTTGTATTATGAATAAGAAAGATTTTTTTTCAGCACACGATCCGAAGATAATTCCAACATTACAGAAAGCTGTAATTGGAATTGCAGGAGCTGGTGGACTGGGTTCCAACATTGCAGTATCGCTAACAAGAGCTGGTATTGGCAAGCTAATAGTTGCCGACTTCGATAGAATAGAACCTTCCAACTTGAACAGGCAGCAATTCTTTATGGATCAGATTGGAATGCCGAAAGTTATAGCACTGCTGGAAAATTTGAAAAAGATCAGTCCATTTTCACAGTATCAAGTACATGAGATCAAACTGAATGAAGAGAGTATTCCTTTCATATACAAAGATGTGGACATAATGATCGAAGCTTTTGATAAAGCGGAGATGAAATCAATGCTGATAGAGACATGGCTTACGAATTTTCCAAAAAAACCGCTTATTGCTGCATCTGGATTAACTGGTTGGGGAAAGAATGATATTCTTCATACAAGAAAAATTGATAATCTTTACATTTGCGGAGATGAAGAAACGAATCTAATTGAAGGCATCTCCCCCATGGCTCCACGAGTAGGAATTGTGGCAAATATGCAGGCAAACCTTGCCTTAGAAATTTTGCTGAGTAAATTATAGAATATGAAAAAAATAACTGTAAACGAGATTTCCCTGAACTGGGAAGAAGATATGAATATTATTGAAATTCTGAAAAGAATGAATTACACTTTCAGAATGTTGGTAATAAAAGTGGATGGAAAGCTAGTTAAGAAAAATGAGTATGCAACTACTTTCGTTCAACCAGGTGCTGATGTGAAAGTTATCCACCTGATTAGTGGCGGATAATCTAATTAATGAAGCCCCTTTTTACTACTTCACTTCCTTCACAACAAGAATATTTTGACTTATTTGAAACAACTAACTGGAACCAAGATTACAAATTAACACCTGAAGAACTTATTCTGAGCATTCAAAACAGTTCACATTGCATTTCTGCTTATATTGATGACAAATTAATTGGTTTTGGTAGAATACTTTCTGATGGAGTGGCTCATGCAGTTATCTTTGATGTAATTGTTATTCCTAAATTTC
>JABIME010000011.1 GCA_018654125.1 Candidatus Cloacimonadota bacterium | reverse complement strand
TTCCTAAATATACACGCTGTTATAAATATTGGTGGAGATGGATCACAAAGAATTTCTGAGCAACTCTACAAAATGGGCTGCAATATTATTGGAGTTCCAAAAACAATTGATAACGATCTTGGTGCAACAGATACAACTTTTGGTTTCCCTACAGCAGTAGAAATCGCCACAGAAGCAGTAGATAAACTTGTTACAACTGCCGAGAGTCACAATAGAATAATTATTTTAGAAGTTATGGGAAGAGATGCAGGCTGGATAGCCTTGCATTCGGCTGTGGCTGGTGGTGCAGAAATTTGCTTGATCCCGGAAATTCCATACGATATAGAAAAAATAATTGAAAGAATTAATAAACGAATTCATAACTCACGTGGGTTTGTAAATATTGTGATCTCTGAAGGTGCAAAACCATTAAATGGAACACAGCAATATCAAGGGAAAAGCGAATTTGGACATCATAATAAAAGACTGGGTGGAGCTGGGAACCGACTAATGCATGAACTGCAGGATACCGGTATAGAATCTGACATTAGAGTTACTACACTGGGCTACCTTCAACGTGGTGGGAAACCAATAGCTTATGATAGAATACTTGCTACACAATTTGGTGTAAAAGCTTTTGAGATGGTTCTAAATAATGATTTTGGGAAAATGGTAGCACTGAAAGATGGAAAACTCATTGCTGTTCCAATAAGTGAAGCAATAGAAGAGTATAATTACGTTGATGTAAATTCTGATCTGGTTCAAACTGCTAGAGATATTGATATTAGTTTTGGTGATTAAGTTTGAACTCTGTTTTATTTGGGCATTAATAATTAATTTGTAGGGAGATTTAATGGCGAGAGATAAAGTTGCATTATTAACTGCTGGAGGATTGGCCCCATGCCTATCTTCATCAATTGGAAGATTAATAGTTCAATATACTAAATTGGTTCCGGATGTTGAGATCATTGGCTATCTAAATGGCTATAAGGGATTGTTAGAGGGAAACTCAATTACGATTCCAGATAATGTAAGATCTTCTGCAGAATTATTATACAAATTTGGTGGAAGCGTATTAGGAAACAGCCGTGTAAAATTAACAAATATTGATGATTGTGTAAAAAAAGGATATGTAAAGAAAGGTGAAAATCCTTTGCAAATTGCAGCAGAACAACTCACAAAAGATGAAGTTACAATACTTCACACAATTGGTGGAGACGATACAAACACAACCGCAGCAGAATTAGCTAATTACCTTGCTTTGAATGGTTATGAACTGATTGTAGTAGGTATTCCAAAAACTGTTGATAACGACATAATTCCAATAAAACAAAGCTTAGGAGCGTGGACAGCAGCAGAGCAGGGAGCTATATTTTTTGAGAATTTAGCAAACGAAAATACAACAAGCTCTAGGCAATTGATAGTTCATGAGGTAATGGGTAGAAATTGCGGTTGGCTTACAGCAGCAACAGCTTATGAGTATAGGAAAAAACTGGAAAAAAGAGCCTTCCTACCTGATGTTAGATTAGCTAAAGAACGTTGGGATATTGATGCAGTATTTATTCCTGAAATGACACTTGACCTTCCTAAAGAGATGGAAAGATTATCTAAACTCATGGATGAAAAAGACTGTATAAATATTTTTTTAAGTGAAGGTGCTGGCTTGCAAACAATTGTAGCTGAGATGGAATCTAATGGTGAACAAGTTAATAGAGATGCCTTTGGTCATGTTAGATTAGATGAATTGAATCCGGGTAAATGGTTTGCTGAAAAATTCTCGAAATTGCTACGAGCTGATAAAACATTGGTTCAGAAAAGTGGCTATTTTGCACGTTCATCATCTCCTAACGACAAAGATCTGGAATTGATAATGGATTCAGCGGATATGGCTGTAAAAGTTGCATTAAACGGGCAGAGTGGTGTTATTGGACAGGATGAGGATAAGAATGGAAAATTGAGCGTCATAGATTTTTCACGGATCCAGGGTGGCAAACCATTCGATGTTTCTCAAGAATGGTTCCAGAAAATGTTAAAAGAAATTGGACAAATTAGATAATAAAGGAATAGGTAAAAAGATGAAAATTAGATTTAAAGATGTAAGTTCAGGGATTGTTGAAGCACGTGCAGTAATTGAGATAATTCCAGATGTTTTTATTAATGAAGTAACAATTCTTAATAAAGATGGAGATATTAAAATTGAATTACCTCAGAAAAGTTTTAGAGGTAAAGATGATAGAATGCATTACCTTAATATTCTAACATTTGAGAACGAGAACAAAGAGACTTTGTGGAGAATGGAAATCAAGGAAGAATACTTGAACTGGCGTAAAAATAATAAGAAAGTTTTAGTATACGAAGGATAAAATATTAAGGATCAAATACAGGACTATAACTTTTCTGTATTTCTTCAAATAAAAATATGAGTGATACCGAAAGAGTGTTTCTTATTGGAGTAGTCTGGGGAAATGAATCTCTAGCACATTTCAACGAATCAATGAACGAACTTCGCCAACTAGCTGATACTGCTGGTTGCGAAGTTGTGGACATGTTTTCGCAAGCGGCAAAAAGACCAAATATTGCTACCTATGTTGGCAAAGGGAAGCTTCAGGAAATTAAAAATGCAGCATCCTCTTCACATATTCATACGCTAATATTTAATAACAATTTATCTCCATCTCAATCGCGGAATATTTCTGATATAACTGGTTGTAATGTTGTAGATAGAACCGAGATAATTTTAGATATTTTTGCCAATCATGCTAGAACCAAACAATCAAAATTACAGGTTGAGCTTGCTCAATTGGAATATGCATATACAAAACTAAAAAGAAAATGGAAGCATCTTTCTAGAATTCAGGGTGGAATTGGATTTAGGGGACCTGGTGAAACACAAATCGAAGTAGATCGTCGTGAGATCAGAAAGAAAACAACAATTCTAAAAAAAAGAATTAAGAATATCGAGCAGGTATCTTTAACAAAAAGAAATAAAAGAAAGAATTTAAAATCCATTGCTTTGGTT
>JABIME010000156.1 GCA_018654125.1 Candidatus Cloacimonadota bacterium | reverse complement strand
TATTCTTGGGTATTGGTGCAATGACAGACTTTTCTACTCTTATTGCAAATCCTAAATTAATACTTTTAGGTGCCGCTGCTCAATTCGGAATTTTTGCCACATTTATCGGTTCCATTCTTTTAGGATTTAATGTAATGGAATCTGGTGCGATTGGTATTATCGGTGGAGCTGATGGGCCGACCTCAATATTTTTATCAACTAAGCTTGCACCCCATCTTTTGGGTCCAATAGCCATTGCAGCTTATTCTTACATGGCATTAGTTCCGGTTATTCAACCACCAATTATTAAATTGCTTACATCAAAAAAAGAGCGTGTTATCCGTATGAAAACACCTCGGCTTGTAACCAAACGTGAAAAAATAATTTTTCCAATTGTTGGAGCTCTTGTTACTATTCTCATTGCACCTGGTGCATCATCTCTATTGGGAATGCTTTTCTTTGGAAATTTATTAAAAGAGAGTGGAGTTACAGAACGTTTAGCAAGAACAGCCTCAAATGCTCTTATAGATATTATTACGATACTTCTGGGGCTTTGTGTTGGAGCATCTACACAAGCGGTAAGAATGGTTGATGGTGTGAATATGGGATTTCTCACCTCAAGCTCGATAAAGATATTTGCATTGGGAGCTTTTTCGTTTATGATTGCCACAGCTACCGGAGTTCTATTTGCAAAATTAATGAACCTATTCCTTAAAGAAAAACTGAATCCAATGATCGGTGCATCCGGAGTGAGTGCTGTGCCTGATAGTGCTCGTGTAGTTCACATGATGGGGCAGAAATATGATAAGAGTAACTTCTTATTGATGCATGCTATGGCGCCAAATGTAGCAGGTGTTATCGGCTCTGCAGTTGCTGCCGGTGTATTGTTAGGGATTTTAGGGAATTAATAAATTATATACATTGCAGGGCGTGTCATTCTGATGCGCCCTGTTATTTTATATTTGATAAAATATTTGGAGAATGTTAATGAAGAAAATAGTTACTATTGTAATTTTACTGGGGGCACTGATGATGCTAAATGCAAAAACGGGATATAAACTTCCAAGAGATGAAATCGTTAAGATCTATGACATTCATAGAAATCCATATATTCAGTTTATTCCTTTTGAGACAATTGGTTTAGAAATAAGTTATCAACTGCACCAAACTCTAGAGCAACTGGCAGAACCATCTATTAAACTTGCAGGAGAAAAATTTAGTAAAAGATTAAATACTAATTTAGAAAATTATCCCATAAATAAAATAAATATTTTTGATCTTAACACTAAATCACGAACTCCTATCCAGCTTCCTAAAGATGCAAAGATAAGAGATCTTTCAATTTCCAACAATAGCAAAAAAGCTGCATTATTAAATGAGACGGAAAGCGGTGTTCAGCTTATTATTGCCGACCTTGAGAATGGAGAATGTAAAGTAATTTCTGATCTATTTATTAATGATATTTTAGAAGATGGAATAATTTGTTGGATAAATGATAATGAGAATATTCTGCTGAAGGTCATTCCAAACAATCGTAATAATGAACCTGCAAAACCAGATGTTCCAGAAACGCCGATTATCGAGGAAACTTATGGTAAGAAGAGTGTTACACGAACATATCAAAATCTTATGCAAAACAAACATGATGAAGCTCTTTTTGATCATTATTTTACCTCTCAATTAATTTTGTTGAATACAACAAGTGGAAAGATCAAGAAAATTGGAGAGCCATCAATATTTAATGAAATATACTCTTCACCAAATAATGAATACCTTCTGATCGAGCGAATTCAAAGGCCGTATTCTTACCTTCTTCCATATTATCGTTTCCCAAAAGATTTTGAAGTTTGGGATTTTGGTGGTGAGCTTGTAAATGCGCTTCATTCCAGACCTTTGCAAGATGAAGTTCCAATTGGTGGTACCTACATAGGTCCCCGTAAATTTATGTGGCAACCGCTCAAAAATGCAACATTAATTTGGGTAGAAGCTTTAGATGAAGGTAACCCAAAAGTTGTTGTTGATCATCGTGATAAAATTATGCTGTTAGAATCACCAGAAACTGAAATTGCTGAAGAAATATTTAGAACTGAGCACCGGTTTTCTAGGATTGATTGGTCAGAAAACAAAGATGAATTAATTTATTATGAGTATGATCGTGATAAAATTTGGAAAGAGGGTTGGCTACTTGAAATTGGTGGTAAGCCAAAATTAGTTTATGATCTCAGCACTCGTGATAAATATAGTGATCCCGGTAAATTGGTACATAAGAAAACAAAATATGGTAGAAATGTATTCATCAAAAGTGGTGATGTAGTTTATTATGAGAACAATACAGGAGCAACTTCGGAAGGTAATTTCCCATATCTGCAAAAATTTAATCTGGTTACAAAAGAAAAAGAGATATTGTTTCGCTGCAAGAAAGATCATTATGAAATAATTCAAAATTTTGCTGATGACACCTTAAATAAAATCATAATTAGAAGTGAAAATCAGAGCAATCCACCAAACTATTTTCTTGTGAATTTAGAAAGTGGAGAACGGAAAGAGATCACAAATTATCCGAATAATTTTAAACAACTATCCGAAATCACAAAAGAGATGGTAACCTACACTCGTAAAGATGGTATTCCACTTTCAGCAGAGTTATATCTTCCTGCAAGATATAAAGAAGGAGACAAACTTCCACTCGTTATAAATGCTTATCCGCAAGAGTTTACCGATAGTGCAACGGCCGGTCAGATAACAACTACTTCAAGCAGATTCAGCAGATTTAGCGGATCATCGGTTCGCTATTTTGTATTGGAAGGATATGCAGTTTTAACAAAAGCATCAATCCCAATTGTTGGAGATCCCGAAACTGTAAATGAAACATTTATAGAGCAAACCATTAATAGCGTAGAAGCTGCAATAAAATATTTGGATGAAAGAGGTGTTATCGACCCAAAAAGAGTAGGAATAACCGGGCATAGCTACGGAGCTTTCATGGTTGCAAATGTTCTTGCACACAGCGATCTTTGTGCTGCAGGAATTGCACGTAGCGGTGCTTATAATAGAACTCTAACTCCATTTGGATTCCAAAGTGAACGGCGTACATTTTGGAAGGCTAAAGATTTCTATATGGAAGTTTCTCCATTTGCTCATGCCGAAGAAGTAACAGAACCAATTTTACTTATTCATGGGGAAGATGATCCAAATTCAGGGACATACCCGATGCAGTCAAAAAGGTTTTATCAGGCACTCAAAGGGAATGGCGGAACTGCAAAGCTGGTTGTTTTGCCTTATGAGGGTCATGGTTATCGAGCTAGAAGATCCGGGCTTCATGTTCTTGCAGAAATGATAGAATGGTTTGATAGATTTGTGAAAAACAAAAAGTAGTTAAATTTTCATCTTCTTTTCAAACCATTGAAATTCAATTAT
>JABIME010000155.1 GCA_018654125.1 Candidatus Cloacimonadota bacterium | reverse complement strand
TTACTGCCTGTAAATATCTTAATTTTTTCAATAATTGAAAAACAAAAACTTAGATCTTTTCTTTTAAATACTGCTCTTATTTTTATTCAGTTTGGAATTCTCCGTTTTCTTTTTGTTCTCATTGAGATGCCAGAATCTGACATAATACTTCAGTTTCATGCTGAATTTCCAAAATTAGCTGCTGCATTATTAACATTCACACAACATCTTTATGGAGTATTCCTTAGCACTTCTCTAATAAAAAATGTTCCTTCAGTTTCACTTTTATCATTTGTTATTATTATCTTGTTTATGATCATAAGATTTGTAAATAACCGAGATGTTAGAAATGGTGGTTATATATTTGTTGTTATTTCTGCCTACTTAGCAGTTTGTACATCAACACCAATTCCGGCACTGATGCTTTTCTTCACAGCAACTGGTATTATTCTTCTTATCACCACAATTGAAGCATCTTTTTCTATGGCTTATATTGACGAACTTACAGGGTTACATGGTCGTAGAAGTTTGAATGAGACCTTATCAACATTAAATAAAAATTATGCAATTGCGATGCTCGATATAGATCATTTTAAAAAATTCAATGACAATTATGGTCATAAAACTGGTGATCAAGTTTTAAAAATGGTTGCTGCAAAGTTAAGTGAAGTTAGTGGTGGTGCTAAATCTTTTAGATATGGTGGTGAAGAATTCACAACAATATTCCCAGGTAAAAAGGCTAGCGAGGCTAAACCATACATGGATGAATACCGCGAAATACTGAAAGGTACTGAGTTCATAGTTCGCTCGCCTATCAGAAGATCATCAACTTCAAAAAATAGAGGGAAAACAACTTCTAAAGACCGCAAGACAGTTTTTGTGACCGTGAGTATAGGTATTGCGGAATATGGTGGAAATCAAACAAAACCAGAAAAAGTTCTTAAAGCTGCAGATAAAATACTTTACAAAGCTAAGCGCTTAGGAAGAAATAGGGTTGAAATCCAAAAGAAAAAATAGGAGCGAATTGTGAAACCTAACAAAGTAGATCTAAAAGTTAATAAAGAAGAACATAATATTAATATGGAAATAGATAGTAATATACTTCTAACAGATATTTTAGAAAGTTCCTCTTCTGTTTCCATAATTTCAACAGATCTTCATCAAAACATTCTTTATTGGAACACCGGAGCAGAAAATATTTTCGGCTACAAAGCAAGTGAAGTAATTGGGAAGCTTAAAATTCACATAATTTATGATGGTGCTGAATCTAAGAGAGCTGCATTAAAAGCAAAAAAACTTATTATTTCATCAAAAAAAGGAACTGAATGTGAATTAAAACAAATCACAAAAGACGGTAAAAAACTTTGGAGTAGGATGACGCTTTCTCCACGCTTTGATGAAAATGGTAAAGTAGTTGGTATTTTAGGTATTGGTATTAACATAACAAAACATAAAAAATTGGAACATCATCTTCGTGAAATTATGGTGAAATTAAAGAAAACTCTAACTGGCATCATATTTGCTACAGAATTAATAATTGAAACAAGAGATCCATATACAGCAGGACATCAAAGAAGAGTGGCTATGTTAGCAAAAGCTATAGCAGAAAACATGGAACTCTCTGATCAGCAAATAGAGGGAGTTTATATGGTCGGCATGATCCACGATGTAGGCAAGATCTCAATTCCTGCAGAGATTCTCAGTATGCCACGCAGGCTTACTCCAGCTGAATTTAATCTTATCAAGAATCATCCACAAGCAGGATATGATATTCTTAAAAATATTGATTTCCCATGGCCTGTTGCAGATATCATTATTCAACATCATGAGCGAATAGATGGAACGGGATATCCCAAGGGGATCAGTGGAAATAAGATCATGCTTGAAGCAAAAATCATAATGGTGGCAGATGTTGTTGAGGCTATGGCATCTCACCGCCCATACAGAGCTGCATTCGGATTAGAAAGAGCATTAGGCGAGATCAAGCAGAATAGAGGTATTCTATACGATCCTGATGTGGTTGATGCTTGTGTTGAACTATTTGTTAAAAAGAAATTTAATTTTGAGAATAATGAAAGCATTTCTCCTCTGCTTACGGATATAAATGTACTGCCCTAAATGCGATAAGCAAATAAATACAGCTGAAGAGCATTGTCCCAACTGCAATGAGCTTTTACTTCCAAATAAAAATGAAGCACCGGATTTTGTGAAAATATTTGAAAGTTCAGATTTGGGTTTAACCGCAATTATTAAATCAATATTAATTAATGCAGATATTAAGTATCTTGTAAGTGGTGAACATATGCAAAGCATTCTTGGTGGGCAGTTCAGTTTTGCCTTTGGTGCCGATATTGGGAAAGTAGAGTTCTTTGTTCAAAAGGATGATGAAGAGGTTGCGACTGAGCTTCTTACAGAACTCAATACTGAATAATTTTTTTACTTTTATATTTACATTTTTTGCTAAATAAATTCCATTCCTTTCAATAAGGAGTATTATGAAAAATATATTACTATTAATCTCATCTGCAATTCTTTTATTGGGCTGTAATGTTAAACCACCAATAGCGAAAATTATTCCGGACACTACCTTTGTACATAATGTTAAGTTAATAGATAATTATAGCTGGTTGAAAGATAAAACCAGAAAAGATCCAACTGTTTTAGAATATGTAAATGCAGAGAATGAATATACTAGAAAAGTAATGAAAAGAACCGAGAAGCTGCAAAAGAAATTATTCAATGAATTTAAAAACAGAATTAAAGATGATGATATAAGTGTTCCAGTTAAAATAGATGATTACTACTATTATTACCGTAAAGAAGCAAAAAAGCAATATGCAATTTATTGTAGGATGAAAGGAAGCTTAGAAGCGGAAGAGGAAATTTATCTGGATGTAAACAAGATCGCTGAGGGTTATAAATTCTTCTCTATTATTGAGCGTAAAATAAGCCCAGACCATCGTTATCTTGCTTATGGAGTAGATGTTTCTGGAGCGGAAGATTATACTTTAGTTATTAAGGATCTGTTTACAAATAAATTATTAACCGATACAGTTAATAAAATTGGTGATCTGGCTTGGGCTAATGATAGTAAAACCATTTTCTATTCAACCGAAGATCAAGCCGGAAGAACTCACCAGATATATAGACATATTTTAGGAAATGATGTAACAGAGGATGAACTAATATTTACTGAGGAAGATGAACGTTTCTGGGTATGGGTTGCCAGATCTGAAGATGACAATTATTTAATTTTAGGAAGTGGGAGTAAAACCACAAATGAGCGCTGGATTTTAGATGCAAATGAACCGAATGCCAATTTTAAGATCATTCAACCAAGAATAAACGGTCATCAGTATTACATCTATCCTCATACTGATGAGTTGTTTATTCTCACAAACAATAAAGCTGTTAATAACCGAGTTATGAAAACCAGAATCGCAAAACCCTCAATGCCAAACTGGCAGGAAGTTATTCCCCATCGTGATTCCGTACGTATTAATTTAGATGTCTTTAGTAAATATCTGGCAATAAAAGAACGAGTTAACGGAATCGACAAATTACGCATCATAAACATTGAAACCATGAATTCTTATTATCCTGAGTTCCCTGATCCAATATATGCTTTTTATACATGGAATACCAATTTTTATGAACCTACATTACGCTTTACCTATGAATCTCTTACATCTCCATATTCCATTTATGAACTTAATATGGATACTGGTAATAAAGTTATTTTAAAGCAGCAAGAAATCATGGATACTTTTGATTCTAATAATTATATTTCGGAGCGAATATTTGCAGATGCTATAGATGGTTCACAGATTCCAATTTCAATAGTTTACAAGAAAGATTTGTTCAATAAAGATGGGAATAATCCGGTTTATCTAACTGCTTATGGAGCTTATGGAGATAATTCAGATCCATATTTCTCTACTGCCAGACTAAGTCTTCTAGATCGTGGAATTATTTATGCAATTGCCCATGTACGTGGTGGAAAGGAGATGGGCGAGCATTGGTATGAACAAGGCAAAATGCTAAACAAAAAGAATACTTTTACTGATTTCATTGCCTGTTCAGAATTTTTGAAACAAGAGAAATATGCTGGTGAATTGGTAATTGATGGTGGAAGTGCTGGTGGACTTTTAATGGGAGCAGTAACCAATATGCGTCCTGACCTATTCCAAGGTGTAATTGCAGATGTGCCGTTTGTTGATGTACTTAATTCTATGATGGATCCAACTCTTTCGGCTGTTGTGAGTGAATATGAAGAATGGGGAAACCCGAATGATAAGACCTACTTCAATTATATCCGCTCCTATTCCCCATATGATAATGTAACACCTCAAGATTATCCGCATCTTCTTGTTTTAGCTGGATTTTATGATACTCGTGTAAATTATTGGGAACCTGCAAAATGGGTTGCAAAACTTCGAGCGAATAAAACAAACGATAATCTGCTTCTATTACAAACTAACATGAATGCCGGTCATGGAGGATCT
>JABIME010000154.1 GCA_018654125.1 Candidatus Cloacimonadota bacterium | reverse complement strand
TGTGTGATATACTTTTGGATGCACATCTGTTGGGTCTCCAGACACATCAATACTAAGTTCATATTCGGCTACTTTCATTTTTCTCAGTATGGAAACAACGTCCATTCCGGTACAACCACCAAGAGCACTTAACATCAAACCCTTGGGTCTGGGTCCTCTATCTTCTCCACCTACTTGCTCACCTGCATCAATTTTAAAATGATGCCCATTTAATTCAACATCAAATGACATCTTATCTAACAATTTAACAGTTGATCTTTGTTTCATGTTTATGCTTCCTTTTCATCTAGCGCTTCATGATATGCATCAACATAAAGCTTAATATTGCTGTAGATTTCTTCAACTTTGTTTTTAGGAAGCTTATTAATGATATCTTCCTGCATATTTAGAAAATCTAATATTGTGTTCTCAATTGTAACCTTTCCTTTTGGAGTTATCTCTCCTAACCAACTGCGGCGGTCTATCTTGGATGGATATCTTTTCATCAATTTCTTATCAACCAGTGTATCAACAATTCTTGTAACTCTACTATGTGAAACCTTTAACTCATCAGATAGTACATTCATACAAGTAGGTTCTTCAATATGATTTAAATAGTTTAACAGGTCGCATTCCATCCTTCCAAGCTGAAGGCATTGACGTCTAATTCTTTCCTTTTTTGAACAAAGTTTATAAAGCATACCACTTAAATCTGAGTACTTTTGAATAATACTTTTCATAATTCCCCCATTTCTTTTGCTACTCTTACATTATTAATATTCAATAAATTACTTCAAATATTCATTTAAGCAACAAAATATTTCATGTTATCAAATTTTAAAAGCAAATAAAAGTTTATTGAGTTTCTGGCAAGTATTATTAATTTAGTTCAGATATAATTTTAGTAATAATTTTTTGTGGTGTTATACCCTCAGCCTCTGCTGCAAATGAAATTATAATTCTATGTTGAAGAACGCTTTGTGCAACATTTATCACATCATCTACAGACGGGGTTAGCCTACCCTGTAAAACAGCTCTACTTCTTGCAGCATACACAAGATATTGGCTCGCTCTTGGTCCTGCTCCCCAACTTACCCATTTTTTTATGTAATCCGGTGCATCTTCATATTGCGCTCTGGTTGTACGAGCTAGCTTTACAGCAAATTCTAATACATGTTCACTTACAGGTACTTCCTTAACTGCATTTTGAATATGAGTGATCTCTTCTGCTCCAATAACAGATGTTACAGAATTTAATGAAGCAAACGCATCATTTTTTACAATATTTTTTTCTTCTTCATAAGAAGGATAATCGATATTCAGATAGAACATAAATCTGTCTAGTTGAGCTTCCGGAAGAGGATAAGTTCCTTCCTGTTCAATAGGATTTTGAGTTGCTAAAACCAAAAATGGTCTATCAAGATCAAAAGTTTTATTACCAGCCGTAACCTGATATTCCTGCATTGCTTGCAGAAGAGCAGCTTGTGTTTTAGGAGGTGTTCTATTAATCTCATCCGCCAAAATAATATTTGCAAATATTGGTCCTTTTATGTATTCAAAATATCTTTTACCATCAGCTTTATTTTCTGCTAGAATGTCTGTGCCTGTTATATCGGAGGGCATAAGATCCGGTGTAAATTGGATCCTACTAAATTTCATACTTAAAACTTTTGCCATTGTAGATATCATTAATGTTTTCGCTAAGCCGGGTACTCCTTCTAAAAGACAATGTCCATTAGAGATCAAGGCAATTAACATCTGCTCAATAATTTTATCCTGACCTACAATTACTTTACCAATTTCTTGTGTTATTTTCTCTCTAATTTCGGGAAGTTTTTCTAGTATTTCAATATTCTTTTCCATATTAATCCTTTCCATTATTATTCTGTAAAAGTTGGCTTAAATTTATCTTGAGTGCAACTAACGAGATTATCCCAACTGCAAAGATGCAAATTGAAGTGAGCAGATGCGAGAATGTGACAGCTGCGCTTGTAAGGTTTTCATTAACTCCCAATGCAAATGAGAAGATAAGAACCCACATAAACTGGTTTGAACCGATCTGTGCAGGAGGTGTTGGAAGTATATAAGTGAGATTCATCAGTGTGTATCCAAATAGTATTTTAAGATATGAAACTTCTGCGCCAAAAGATCTGAAAAGAGCATAAATATAAATTGCTTCAGATAGAACTGCGAGCAATGTAAGGAAATACACAAGAATATTCTCTGTAATTCTACCATGCATTATCTCCATTCCATCCACAAAATTAATAAAGAAATCCTCAAATTTCTTTCTAAATTTTACTGGTAGCAGTTTTAAGAAAAAATTTAACATTGCTATAGCTTTGCTTTTATGATTTACTGCAAAAAAGAGAAAAGCTAAAAATATGAGAAAAATAAGGAATAGAAGACTGATTACAATATAAAGTGCTGAATTTAGTTTAACAGATACAAGTGGAATAAGTATCATTATGAATATTATTGGGAATAAGTCTGTAATTTTATCTATAAATATTGAAGGAAGACTTTCAGCAATTTTCACATTCTTCTTAGATTTAAGAATTACTGATTTTGCTATTTCCCCTGCTCTAATCGGAATAATATAATTAATTAACATTCCAGACATAAAGATGGATAGACTTTCCCAAACACCCATTTTGTATATTGGTTTTAAAATTATTCTCCAGCGTAAGCTTCTTAAAAAATAGGCTAATAGATAGAAAGATGAGAAGATAAGAACCATTTTAAGATCAAATTCATGAAAATAACTAATGAATTCTTGCCAGTCTACAATCCTTATCCATGCAATTAAAAAAACAGCACCCAGTGCTATACCTACCAACCAATTAAGTGTATTCTTTTTCATCAATTCTTAACCTGCTTAGTTGGAATAAAGAGGAAATATTTATGATGAGCCCAAAACGCTTTCATAAGTTTTGGTGCTCTCCTTTCAAACCAGAAATGGTCCATCATTTTATTTGGAAAGTCAGCATCTTTTCCGCTATAATGATCCATAATAGTCATTGGAATATGCTCTCTCTTTTTCATTATCCAGCCTAATCCGAATATCTTCAGGAATTTATCCTTCGGCATTCCAATATCCGGCCAAGGTGGGCAATCGATATAATTACTATCGATCAACATCCAACCATTTTTCTTCATTTCTCTTTTAATATTCTTAGGTAATATATTATCTTCTTTCAAGTGTCTTTTCAACTCTTTAAATCCAAGAATCTTTTGAGAGATATAACCCATTCCGCTTCTGTTGGGAACACTAAGTAATATAGCTTTTGATGTAACTCTTGAAAGCTCTTTAAGAAATTCAGAGAGATCTTCTACAAACCAGAGTGCCGAGAAATTCCAACTAAGATCAAATGAGTTTCCTGCAAAAGGTAGTGATTGGAATTGCTTTGAAAATTCAATTTTAAGTTGAAGATCCAAATCATCCCATATTTTTTTTATTAAGGTAATTCGAGACTCATCATTATCTAAAAGAGTTAATTGCTTCCCATCTTTAGCTAAATTTACACTATTAATTCCGGATAATCCGGTAAAGCCAAAACTGGGAGCTTCTAGAACCGTTGAAATGTCAAAATGCTTGCAAATTTGGTTCAATTTATTATTCAAAATTATTCTTTCATAGGAAGATCCCAGACCTTCATCGGTGTTTGTAAAATATCTTTTCCAGTTTTTTAATATCGGAATTGCCATCTATTCACCTGTTTATTTTGAATTTAGATCTTTGTACCAATCTGTAACGATCTTAAAACTTGGGATTGTATCCGTTTCCTTCAAACCTAAATCAGCATAACTGCTTTCAATATCGAAATACCAATGTCTGGATATCAACTGAAAACGAGCAATCCAGAGCTCACTTTTAAAATACTTTGCTAACCTCTCTCCATTTTTGAAATATTTAATATCAATGTTTTTTTTCGAAGAATATGGTTTTGCTTTTAACTCATTATTTATATATTCTGAAAGTTTGTGTAATTCTACAGGATGGCTATCTGCCACGTTATAACAAACACCCGATTGATAATCAATTTCAACTAATTTCATAAATGCTTGAGTAATAACATTAATATTTGCCAGATGAATTATTACATCTTGATCTGGAAGAAACAGAAGCTTCTTATCAATTAACTTTGTGAGTGTAAATGGGAAACCGTAATCATCTAACCCATAAGTAATTGATGGTCTTATGATTGCTGCTTTTAACCCATAGAGAACGTACTTTTGTATTATTGATTCTGCTCTTATTTTTGTGAAATGATAATAATTATCTTCTTGTCTTTTTGTAGAATTATTGGCAGGTTGTTCAAGGGGAATTGCACCAAACACACCAACAGAAGAGCAGAAAATAAACTTTGAATCATTGTCTCTTGCATTTATTACAAGCTGTTCAGTTGCATTTACATTTGCATCAAAATAATCTGAATTACTAAATTTACGCCCACCACGAACAGCTCCTATATGAACTATTATTTCGAAAGTATTTTCATCAAGATACTCTTTTAATGTAGGAATATCCGTAAGATCTATCTCGGCAAAATCAACCTTATCAACAAATTCTTCAATGCGCTCATGTTTGGTTCCGGGACGAATTATTGCGGTAATACTATCATAACTTTGTACCAATTGTCTTAGTACATTTCGCCCGATAAATCCACTTATTCCGGTTATTAAAATTTTACTGCTCATTATCTATTTAGGATCTTTTTTAAAAATCCACTCTTCTCTACTGGTTGTTTTTCTAAATAAAAATATTTTATTTTTTCATCATTTAACATTTTCTCAGGATTTTTTTGTGATAGGAGATTTGCTGTGTAATCATCAATATTATCACGAATTGCCTCTAAAGCTGCTGGCAATATATATTCATCAGCTTTACAATGATTATCGGAAGCAATAAAATGTGCAAATCCATTATCAATAAGATACCAAGCAGTTTTTGCAATTCTGTTTCCATAAAGCCCTAAAATACTTCCTGCATTTATTTGTAAATATACGTTCCTATGCAAAAAATCTTCTGCAATTTCAGGTTTATTCATTATGTAATTATAGCGTTCAGGATGTGCAAGAATCGGCTTATATCCATTGCGTACTAACTCAAATAGTATCTCATAAATATCTGGTGTAAATTCACCCATATTTGTTTCTACTAAAATGTAGGAAGTATCTGCAATACATAGTTTTTTACTGATCTTCTCTTCCATGCCAGGATTTAAAAAGATCTCCCCACCCTTATGAAGATTGATATTTAAGTCTGATGTTGCTTTTACAATTTCTTTATATTGTTTATTAATGATCTTTGCATCAGTTTGAACATAGCTATTCATGTAATGAGGTGTGAGAACAATATCTGTAACACCTTTATCAATCATATTTGTGATCTGTTTTATAGAAAGCTCAAGACTATTAGAGCCATCATCACAATTGTGAAGAATGTGTGTGTGAATATCTATCATTATCTTTTTATACTATGAATCGCGTCAGCAAATTCCCGAATTAATTTTGGATCAGGATTATCTTCCAGCACATTTCCGGTCACAATAAAATCTGCACCTGCTTTTGCTTTTTGCATTGCTACATCAGGTGTTTTTATACCGCCACCAAGTATTATTGGAAGATCAACATTCTTTCTAACTGCGCTAACCATTTCATCGGTTGCAGCATACTGTGCTCCACTTCCGGCATCCATATAGATTAGCTTCATGCCTAAGTATTGTCCTGCTAAAGCATGTGCAACAGCTAGATCATTTTTTGTTCTTGGAAGCGGCAAACTTCCGCTCATAAATTGAACAGATGTACTATTGCCAGATTCGATTATCATATAAGCTGTACCAATTGCTTCTAGCCCATAATGCTTTATAAGTGGTGCAGCACGAACTTGTTCACCAATTAGCATTTGCGGATTCCTACTTGTAACTACACTTAACAGAAGTAGCGCATCTGCATGAGGAGATACAAAATCAAAAATCCCAGGGAATATTAAAACTGGGATATCAACACTCTCTTTAATGATCTTCAAATTAGATTGGAATTTATTGTTCACCATTATACTTCCGCCAACTAACAAACCATCAGCTCCATTTTCTTCACACATTTTAGCAAAATCTTTTGTTTCATCAGCTTGTAATTCATCGGGATCTAACAGACAGAAATAATTAGCTCGTTTTTTTGCAAGATCCAAAAGTTTATTATAAATTTTCATTTCACCCAACCCATAAAATTATTAGTAGCATTAACATATTTATTTTCATTAGAGATGAAGCATTTGCAAATCTCTTTGTTTCACTTTTCCTTAAAATATAATTTATCAATATCACAAGTGGTAGGGAGATTCCTGCCGAAAAAACTATAAAAGTCTTAAGGCTAATCATATTCTCAGTAAATAGAAACACTGAATACAAAATGATCGCAAATACAGGCATTATTGATACAATTGCAATATTCTTCCTGCCTATTTTCACAGCAAGAGTTTTAGCACCCAATTTAATATCACCTTCTATGTCTTCACCATCCTTTACGATTTCTCTAATAAAAGTATATAGAAAAGCAAAAATTACAATAATCATAGAATTTTTTAAATTATTGTTGCATAAGCCACCGTATAGGAACGTACTCGCGGTTGTATAGGCAACCAGAATATTCCCAACCAAAAAACTCATTTTAAAAGTTTTTGCATAACTAAATAGAAGTAGGCTGTTAATTATTGCGATGAGAACACAATAATAATTCTGGGTAAAATAGCTGGCTGTTATTCCAAGAATAAATAGTGTAACAGAAAAAATATAAGCTGCTTTTGGTGTTATTTTGCCTGAAGGTAGAACTCGATCTGGTCGGTTAATAATATCGATAGGAATATCGAAAAAATCATTAATTACATAACCTGCGGCTGCTATGAGAACAGCAGAAATTGCTGCAAATAATATTGGGAATAAATTGCTGGCTGATGATTGATAGTACGCCCCGAAAAATACAGAAATAATTACAAATAAACAATTAAAGGGACGAATTATCTTTAAAAAAGCCATCGTGTAATTTTATGGTAACCGATCTTTTACAATATTCACAAATTCCAAAAGGACATCATTTGCTTTCATATTTTTCACAAGATTGTAGCAATCTCGAAGAAGTTTCTCTGCTTTCATTTTAGATTTCTCTAAACCTAATAAAGATGGGTATGTTGCTTTATGACTTCTAGAATCTCCACCAGGATTTTTTCCAAGTACTTCAAAGCTTCCAACTTCGTCCAAAATATCATCCACTATCTGATAAGCAAGACCTAGATTCAAAGCAAAATTACTAAGTGTTATTGTAAGGTTTTCTTCAGCTCCTTCAATTACGCAAGCAAGCTCCATTGCAGCTTGTAACAAAGCTCCAGTCTTCTTAAGATGAACATAACGAAGTGTGTTGATGTTCACCTTTTTCTTTGCAGATAAAATATCAACTGCCTGTCCGCCTATCATCCCTCTTGTAGAAACAGCTTTAGAGAGAACATGGATACAATCTAATGCCACTTTCTTATTACTAACCTCGGTTAGGAGTTCAATAGCTTTCGTTATAAGAGCATCCCCTGTTAAAATTGCAGTAGCTTCTCCAAATTTTTCATGACAACTTGGAATTCCTCGGCGTTCTGAAGAATTGTCTACACTTGGAAGATCATCGTGTATAAGAGAAGCAGTATGAACCAGTTCCAATGCACACGCAACAGGCATCAATCTGCTTAAACGGTTTATATTTTTTCTTCCAATCAGCATCTCATAAGTTGCAAAAAACAGGATCGGGCGCATTCGTTTTCCACCACTGAATACACTATATCTCATTGCTTCGTGTAATTGTTCAGGATACTTATCTGATGGTGCTAAATATTGATCCAGAGCTTTTTCTAATAATCTTGAACGTGTCTTAAAATATTCCTGTACTAACAAATTATTCCTCTTTATTATCTTAGTGGAAGGGCTATTTTCTTCCCATTTTTTGCCGATTGATACATAGCCAGAATAAGTTCAAGTGATTTTCTTCCACTTCTTCCATCTGTGTTTGGAACATCTTCACCTCGGAGTGCATCAACAACATTCTGTAAGAAACCTAAATGTCCGAAACCATAAACACTTTTAGGATCTGTTTTAGCAGTTTGGATCAATTTATCATCATCATCATAATCTTTAAATTCCCAATAATCTATTTGATTAACAGCTATCCCGCCAATTTTAACAGTACCATTTTCGCCCATTATAGTTATTGATCCTTCAAGATTTTTTGGGAATGTATTCATTGTAACTTCTACAGTGCCAAGTGCACCATTTCTGAAACGAATGATACCTGTTCCCATATCTTCTGTTTCTATTTTGTGATTCAGAGTTGATGTAAATGACATTACAGATTCTACGGGACCCATTAACCACTGAATGAGATCAAAATAATGTGAAGCTTGATTCATAAAAGCTCCACCATCAAATTCCCATGTTCCACGCCATTTAGCAAGGTCATAATAATTCTGTGGTCTTGTCCAGCGGACAGTTGCATTTGCACTGAATAATCTACCAAATCTTCCTTTATCAATTGCTTTTTTAAGTAGCTGAATCGAAGGATTCAGACGATTTTGCTTCACTACAAAAAGTTCTACTTGATTATCATCACAAGCATTAACAAGAGCATCTGCTGATTTGAGATCAATACCCATTGGCTTTTCTGTTACTACATTGATCTTCCTTTTTGCTGCTTCAATTCCCATTTGCGGGTGCATGCCACTTGGAGTACAAATTATTACAGCATTAACTTCTTCATTATCTAACATTTTTTTGTAATCTTTATAATGCGTTTTTATCTTAAATTTTTCTGCTGAATCTTTTGCTCGTTGTTCAATAATATCAGCACAGGCAATAACCTCTGCACCGTCAATTTGTTCAATTGCTTCAAGATGTTTTGCTGAAATCCTACCACAACCAATAAGTGCAAATTTTACATTTTCCATTTCTCTTATTACCTCTGTTTAATTATGATTTAAGATTATCCAAATAAATAATGAGTTTTTTACTGTCAATGAATAATTGCCTATCATCAATCGTTTACCACATGCTTAAATAGCGACATTTAATAATTTTTAGATTCAAAATTCATGCTTCAAATATAATAATGAAATTAGTATTAATAATAACGTAATTATACCTAATTTGTGCTAAAATACCTAAATCCACAAGGTTACCTAGAAAGTTC
>JABIME010000153.1 GCA_018654125.1 Candidatus Cloacimonadota bacterium | reverse complement strand
GGAATGTTAGCTGGAATTGCAATTGGGTCAAGTCAGTCTAGCAGCAGGGCAATGCTGGCTCTTTTAACACCTGATGAAAAAATGGCAGAATTTTTTGGCTTCTATTCGGTTACAGGACGCATTGCATCCATTTTAGGACCACTCGTTTACGGTGAAGTCTCCCGAATTACCGGAGATCAGAAATGGGCAATACTTTCTGTTGTTGTATTCTTCGTTACCGGAGCTATTGTTCTTCAAACTGTTAACGAAGAAAAGGGTAAATTAACAGCTTTGAATTGGAAAGATGATATAGATGAAACCTAAAATTAGTTTACAAAAATATTCATAACAAAATTTTTGAATAAAATTTTATTAAATTAATGGAGGATAAATGCAACGAACAATGCTTTTATCAAAAATACATCGAGCAAACATTACAATGCGCGATCTAAATTACGTTGGCAGTATTACAATAGACAAAATTTTTCTAGATAAAACAGGTATACTTCCAGGTGAAAAAGTAGACATTTACAACATAAGTAATGGGAACAGATTCGCTACTTATGTATTGGAAGGTGAAGCAGGTTCCGGGATCATCGGAATTAATGGAGCTGCTGCACGTTTAGTAAGTATTAATGATAAGGTGATAATTGCTAATTATGGTTTATTAGACGAGGAAGAGCTAAAGAGCTATTCCCAAAATATACTTGTTATAGAAGACAACGAAAATAAGAATTTCTATTTGGTATAATGATTCCAACTCTAATAAATACCATTGAAAAGATGTTTGCTGTTCGCAAGCAAATAGCTGGTAGTGTAGGTTTCGTTCCAACAATGGGGTTTTTACATGATGGTCATTTAAGCCTTGTAAAAGAAGCAAAAAGAAAAACTGATGTTGTTATTGTAAGTATCTATGTTAATCCTGCTCAATTTGGTGCAAATGAAGATCTGAGTAATTATCCAAGAAATATTGAACGTGATATAGAATTACTCTCAGAACTAGATGTTGATTACATATTTTTTCCAACAGATGAACAGATGTACCCAAGTGATTATAAAACATGGGTTAATGTAGATAGCATTACCCAAGTGCTTTGTGGGAAGTCTAGACCAACTCATTTTCGTGGAGTTACAACTATAGTAACAAAATTGATGAATATTATCGATCCTGACTTCATGTTCATGGGTGAGAAGGATTTTCAACAGCTTGTGGTTCTCAGACAGATGGCAAGAGATCTGAATTTTCGTACAAAAATTATTGGATGTTCAATTGTTAGAGAGAAAGATGGTCTTGCTTTAAGTTCACGTAACAAGTATTTATCTGAAACAGCTAGAAGAAAAGCTTTATGTTTAAATAAATCACTTTTACTGGCACAAAGATTATTTGATGAATCTATTTGCTCTCCAAGCAAAATAATCGCTCAAATGGCTGATTTGATAGAGAAGAATGAATGTGTAGTAGATTATATTGAGGCATTTGATCCGATAACCTTAAAGCATGTTACAGAAATAGCAATTGGATCAAGAATAGCACTTGCAATTGTAATTGAAAATACAAGACTCATCGACAATATTGAAATAATGTAAATTCCAATTTAAAGGAAAACTAATGGAACAAGTTAACATCTTAATTATTGGAGCAGGTGTAATCGGCTTAGCCATTGCTCGGGAACTTTCTTCACATAATGACGATATTGTACTTGTTGAAAAAGAAGATAGCTTTGGAAGGCATACCAGTAGCAGGAATAGCGAAGTAATGCATTCTGGAATTTATTATCCAAAAGACTCATTGAAAGCGCAATTATGTGTTAGTGGAGTTCAAGATCTTTATGAATATGCAAAAGAAAACAATATCCCATTTAATAATTGTGGGAAGCTGATCGTAGCTAATGACGAGGAAGAGCTACTTGTTCTAGAAGAGTTAAAAAGCAAAGGTGAGAAGAATGGAGTTCCAAATTTACAGATCATTAATGAAACTGAATGCAAGAATCTGGAACCACAAATAAAAGCTAAATATGCATTAAAAGTACCCACAACTGGAATCATAGATTCTCATGAACTTATGAAGAAACTTGAAAGTGATGCTGAAAGTAATGGCGCATTTATAGTTTATAATATGGAAGTTATTTCAATTAATAAGTTAGAAAGTAGTTATGTTGTTAAATTTTCTAATGGTGAAACATTTAATGCAAATACTGTTATCAATTGTGCTGGATTATATTCAGATAGAATAGCAGAAATGGTTGGGATAAACATAAAACATGAAGATTTACGAATACACTGGTGTAAAGGTGAGTATTACAAATCTTCTAAGATCAAAGGTATTGAGCATTTAATCTATACTGTTCCAGACCCAAAAGGTATTTTTTTAGGAATACACCTAACAATTAATTTGAAAGGTGATGTTAGGTTCGGTCCCAATGCATATTATGTAGATAAACTTAATTATGAGATGGATGAATCATATAAACCTGAGTTCCTAAAAGCAATAAAAAAATATGTAAATATAGATGAAGAAAACTTTCAACTAGATGACTGTGGAATTCGAGCTAAATTACAAGAAGATGGTGGAATTTTCAGAGATTTTTATATTAAAGAAGAATCTGAGAAAGGGTATGCTAACCTTATTAATTGTATAGGTATAGAATCTCCTGGATTAACTTGTTGCTTGACTATTGCTAAACAAGTTAATAAATTATGTTTTAAAGGATAAATAGTTTGAATAAAAATTATTATATAGATACAGAAGAAAAATTCAACTGGTTTATTGCAAAAACATTGGAACATAAAATAATTGCAGTCGATACTGAATTCTTATGGCGGAATACATATAATCCAATTCTTGGCTTAATTCAAGTTGCATTTTCTAAAGATGAGTGCTATTTGATAGACACAATTGCAATTGAAGATATTTCTGCATTTGGTAAAATACTAGCAAATAAGAACATTGTTAAGATTCTTCATGATGCTCAACAGGATCTTTTGATAATGTCTCGATTATGCAATTATGTTACACCCATGAATATCTTTGATACTCGTCGTGCTGCCGGCTTTGCAGGTTTAGATCATACAATTTCATTAGCAAAGCTAATTAATGAACTACTTGGTATTTTGCTTCCAAAAAGTGAAACAACAACAGATTGGACCCGAAGACCTTTAACAGAAAATCAAATTCAATATGCAATTGATGATGTAATTCATATGTGTGATATTCGTGAGATATTATTAAAAAGAATTAATCAGAATGGTTTTGGGCCTTGGTTAAACAATGAAATGAAATTTT
>JABIME010000010.1 GCA_018654125.1 Candidatus Cloacimonadota bacterium | reverse complement strand
TCATCTTGCATCTCTTCCATTTCTTCAGCAATTTCTAGAGCTTTTTCTATTGATTGTTCTTTTTTAATATCTTCTAGCAATTTAAGAGTTTGCTCTAATTTTTCCGAGAAATCTTCCATTGAGAACTTAAAATCTTTCATAGCTTTCTTTAAATCTTCAGGATCAATATTATCTAACTTATCCTGCATTTTTTCTAACACATCTTGTAGATCTTCATTAGATATTTCTTCCATCAACTCCTGAATTTTTCTCATTTTTTCTATAGTCTCTGGTGATAGTGCATTGTTGTTCTCAAACTTTTTCATCAGCTCATTAAAGTCTTCTGCAACTTTTTCTACATCTTCGTTCAAGTTACCTTGTTTATTCAACAATTTCTCAATTTCCTTTTTATCTTCCCAGCTGATCTCATCCTTTTTCATTAACTCACGACGCTTTTCTTCAAACTCTTTCTGTAGCTCTTCAGATTTTTTTAATGTATTCTCCAGAATTTTAGATTTCTCCTTTTCCTTCTCCTCGATCTCTTTATAAATTTCTTCAATTGATGGGAATCTTGCTGTATATTTTTGTGAAATTGACGTTTGCTTTTGCGAATAGTTATCAGAAATCTCTACCCAATAGGTCACCTTATCACCCGGTATCATAATGCTTTTATTCAAGTCAAAAATAAATTCATGCGTAATTGTATTGGAACTTATCGTATTCAAAATGGGTACAATAGTTTCATCATCATGATTTATGAAGTAATGCAATTTCATTTCCTGCAGACCATAATCATCGGTTGCAAAAATTGAAAGTGGAAGTAGCATGTTTTGTGTGAGAAGTGTATCTCTTCCAGGTGATATTATTTTTATCTCAGGTTTTCTATCAATTATTGCTGTTATGTTTCTAGTAATTTTTCGAGATCTATTTCCTTGAATATCTTCTAATTTAAAATAGTAAGTTCTATTTTCTGAAATTGTAAGGTTACAACTAAATGATGACCTGCCCAACCGTTTCATCTCTTTATAATCACCATTTGAGAGGAATATCTCTGCTTGCTCAATCGGATTATTTGCAGTTATGTTCATAATCACTTCTGTTCCAATTATTGCCTTGATGTTCCCACCTGCATTTTTTTTTGTCTCAGTTTTCAATCCGGTATAAGCAGGATATTTATAACGAATTTGAAGATTCTCAATTATTGGAAGTTCATAAACAGTTATATTAAAAGTATCTGAAACAGCATAAGGCGTTTTAATGAAATACGAAAATGAAAAATCTAAATTATTAAAGATCTTATTATGATTTAGCAACTTCTCTTCACGCCACTTTTTATCGATCTTATAAAACAGTTTGTGCTCAATTTCAGGTTCCGGATCAATAACTTGTATTTCCAGTTTGGAATTTCTTGTAAGGGAAAAATCTCCAGGTAAAATTTCTACAATTTTTTTGTGCTGAGTTTGAGGCAGTTCTTGCAACTTGAAAAAGTTATATGTCTGAGAAAAATGTTCTGAATTAAACATGAATAAAATGCCCGAGAAAAAGATCACAACTATTGTAATAATGAGTATTGGAATTAACTTATCTACATTTAGTTTAATTATCTGATCTTTTGCTTTATTATCTGCTTTGGTAAGAATTCTCTCTAATATTTCACTTTTATTAAGTTCCATTTTTAATTCAAAAGCATTTTGGTAAGTATCAGCTTTGTCTTTATTAAATTCATCTAAGAATTTAGCAGCTTTATACATAGATAACAATGCCCTATTGGCTTGTAAAACAAGATAGATAAATATAAGTGCAGTAAATATCTTCAGACTTATAGCAAAAAGAAATAAGCTACTTTGTGTATTAACAGATGGTGAATACACTGCAAAAAATACATTAAAAGTAAGTAACACGAGCAGTAGTGCCAGAAGCAGAAATCTAAACGCAATAACCACATTCTGTTTAACTTGAATTTCCCTTATCTTTTTCTCAAATAACTGCATTTATCTCCCTGATTTTTTTTCAATCCTACTCTTTATTTTTTGTACTTTGGTTCCCACTCAAGTTCTGGCTTTTCATAATTTAAATTCCAAAGGTATTTCTCAATTTTCTCTTTTAAACTTTTATCTATCTCTTTTTTTACAGGATACACTTTAGCACTTAATATACGATCAAGTAAATTTATAGATGCTTTAATGGTTGTGTCATAACCTTTTGGGCTAACATTTTTAACACTGTCATCGGGTGTATGTATTCTGCTTGTAGCTTTTCCACCTGCTCGAAACACATTTACTGAAGGAATCTCATAAGGTGTAAAAGGCATTCCGTCACTACTGAATATTTCAATATTAGATTTAAAAACCATGCCAACTTCTTTTGTGATCCCATCTGTATAACCCAATAATTCTTTGCTTCCAATCACATTAAAATGATCATGTCCGATTGCATCACCAGTTACATCTATATTCACTACAAGTTTAAGTCTATCCTTGATCTCTTCAACATGTTTCTTAACATAAGCTAGGCTTCCTAGAAGTCCTAATTCTTCACCACTGAAAAATACAATCCTCAAATCACGCTGAGGTTGATTTTTGGCAAAAAATTCTGCTACTTTTAAAAGTGTAACCGTTCCCCCGCTGTTATCGGATGCACCAACGCTGTGAGCTACTGTATCATAGTGTCCAACTGCTAATGTTAGATTCTTATCAAGACCTTTTCCAAGAATATCTACAACAATATTTTGTGCTTTTCGTTTTTCTACTTTTTGTTCGATGTTAATTGTGAGCATTTTCCCATCAAATTTTCTTAATTTTATAGCATCGTCATGCGTTATTGTAATTGAATGTACATATCCATCTTTATGTGATCTTTGCCGATGAGAAAGACTTGTGGCTTGCCGATGTGGTGAGCCAATTCCAATATATCCAGCAACTCCTGCAGCTTTAAGTTTTGGAGCCATACCTCTACTAAAGCCATAACACATCACGACCTTGCCTTCATAAGCACCTTTATTATAATCTATAATATCCATGTTTTCAAGTACAGCAAGTTCACCAGTTATCTTTGCGTTTTCATTAAGCCCGTAAGGTAACCCTTTGATTTCTTTACCTTCTACTTTGATAATTGCTGAACCAGCATCAAAAGAAGTGAGATCAAATGACTCTAATTTTGGTTTTAAACCTAAATCTTTGATGTAGTCACTTAATATCTTAATTGCTTTCTTCTCTCCTTCACTTCCTGCAAGTCTTTCAAATCCGATCTCTTTTACCACTTTATATGGATTTATCATTTTCTCCTCCAATTATTAATAATATTCTCTATAATTATATTTCACATCAGTTTTATCACCTTGATTCAATTTATTCTTATATAAATATTTTCGCAGGGAATTCATCCACTGAGTTTTGTTTCCTTTATATTCATCAACTGCAATTTGAGTTCTTCTAATATTAGATGTAAACAAACGCGAAACAGTAATATCTCCACGTAAATAGGGAATCAACTTCCCTAAATTTATTATATGATCTTCTATAGAATAACAAGATATATCTTCTATTTTAGCTAATTTTGTATTTTTATATACAACCAGATTATGGAATTTAACTTGCTTAATATATTTATTATACGATACCCATTTTATAGTTTGCAACATATCATTAAATGTTTCATTTGGAATTCCAAGAATCAAATGGATCCCAACAGTTAATCTTGCTTCGCCACACAGATTTATTGCTTTTACAACCTGCTCAAATGTATGTCCACGGTTTAGAAATTCCAAACTTTTATTGTGTATCGATTGTAAACCAATTTCTATGGTAACTGGAACTTTAAAAGATGCTAACAATTCGACAACTTCATCAGTTATATAATCTGGTCGAGTAGAAACAACCAAACCGATAACTTGTGGATGAGAAAGCGCTTCTTCATATTTTTGTTTTAGGAAATTTATATCTCCATAAGTTGAGGTTTCATCTTGAAAATAGGCAAGTAATTGTACATCTCCACAAGCTTTTTTAATTCTGGGAATTGCATCCTTTAATTGTTCTTCAATAGAAAGATCTTTTGATTGATATTCACCAGTAAAAGTGTGTGGATTACAAAAAACACATCCCCCATTATATGCACGATGAGGACAGATTTTACCTGTGCTCAATCCCACACGGAAAACTTTTTCCCCAAATTTATTTAATAGATACGCAGAATATGTGAATATTCTGTATTCAAGCCTTTCTTCCATACTCTGTTAAAAAAGCAAAGAAACATTTAGTGTCAAATTTATCCTGTAGCTATTCCTATTAAATAACCTGCGATGGCACTTCCATAACCAGCAATCAACATGATGAGAACATAAAGAAATCCTTTGAGAATGGATTGCTCGAAAACGGTAAGGGTTTCGTGTGTGAAGGTAGAAAAAGTTGTAAAAGCTCCCAAAAAACCAGTTCCCAAAAGTAATATGGTGTGTGTTGGAAGATTAAATTTATAATAATTTGCAGTTAACAAAAATGAGAGCAGAAATGCACCTAATACATTTACTGTGATTGTACCGAGTGGAACATGACTACTAGAAAAATTTGCATGAACAACTTGGGATAATCCATAACGCGAGATAGCACCTAGAAAGCCACCAATTCCAACAAAAAGATATTCCATTATTCCCCTCATAAAGTTGGTTTTACCAACTTATATTTTTAAGATTTGTTCAAGGAATTTAAATGAATAATTAAGTCAAATTAAATTAGTGGTTACGTTTAGAGATCTTATATTTTCTTTGATAAAGTTTCTAGTCTTCTTTTCCTGTGCTTTATTTTTTTTATTTCTTCACCTTCATAAATGTAATCATCAAACTTGGAATTTAAAGCTTTTTCTGTATATTTAAGAGCTTTTTCATAGTCCTTATTTTTGTGCTCTTCCCATTTTGCTAATTCAACGTAAGCATAATATTCATCATGTTCTATAGCTTTTAACCATAAATTACATGCTTGGCTTAGATCTTCGTTACGTTTATAAATAAAGGAAAGTTCTTTAGTTGCAGAAAGATGGTTGGGATCAATTTCTAAAATGCTCTTGAATATAGAAATTGCCTGCTCAAGGTATTCATTCTGCAGATATAATCTACCAATTTCAAACTTATTAACATTTTTATAATTCTTAGAGAGAAGAACTTTATTAATCTTTTCTAACAGGATAGTTAAACTTAGAATATCAAGCTTATTATGATAGATTACATTCTTCATAATTGTAGCATCTCTTGAATCTAAATAGCTAAAATATGCAGCCGGTATTTCACTTCCAGGAATATCCAGTTCACCTTCTCTATTAGATTTCAATATATTCCGCTCAATATTTTGAAGTGAATAATTTTCTAACATTTCTCTCCAAAATCTACGGGAAATATGTAGAAGATCTATATTGTTGAACTTATTTAATTTTCCATCACATCTATTGAAGATCGATCTTGAATTAAGCAGTGGTATGTCATAACTTTTACCATTAAAACTCACATAGATCGTTTCTTTATTTATTTCATTTAATAATTGATCGATCAGCTCTTTTTCATTTGCGATATCTGTTAGGAAATATTGCATTAAAACAAATTCATCTTCCTTAAAAAATCCAATTCCGATCTGGAATACATAAGTACCAGTTCCACCAGCTAAACCTGTAGTTTCTGTATCAATGAAAAGTAGGTTCTCAATATTCGCTTCATCTAATCCGGAATATTTCAATATGAGTGGATGCACCTGATACTTCACTAATTTATTTTCATTATGTTCATTATTAATCTTAAATTTATTCTCAACTAGAAACACATTCTCAGCAACATATTTACCTTCAATAAGATCATGAATTTCCCTCTTTTTGGAAACTCTGGTTTTCTTCTTTTTCTCAGGCAGAACGCCTTTTAATAAAGCTTCAATATCATTCATTTATTTTTTCTTTAAAAGATGCTTAATAATTTCTATCACTTGTTTTTTGGCTCCTGTTCCGTTTTCTGCAACTGGTCCTACACAAGCTGGACATCCGCTTTTGCATTCGCATCCGCTTACAATTGTATAAGCTTCCCACAATAATTTATAATGCATACTATATAATTTTTCGCTCAAGCCAATTCCTCCGGGCATTGAATCGTGAATAACCAGTCCCGGACCATCTGTTCCCAAACCAATACGCTGTGAAGAATGAACCCTAATATCTTTGCCATCACACATTATAAAGAAGGGCGCAATACTCCTAAATAGATTTGCAAGTCCAGCTAAGCCACTTTGAACATAGAACATACGCTCTGCCTTACGATGACATGATGGACAAAGTGTTATAAGGTTATTCAACTGATTTGCCTGCTTGGCATTAGCAAATTGTTTGAATGGAACTTTATGATGTACATCAAATGATTTGTCTTGCTCATTTGCACCACAATGCTGGCATTCATATTCATCCCGTTTACGAACCTTTTCTGTAATACTTTTCCAATCTGATCCATAATCATTTTTTGCATTATTCCATAATTTTTTCTCAGTTAATTTAGCAATAATCTCTTCAGAAATTGTGAACCAGTAACCATAAGTTATTGTTTCCTGTGGAGGAAGGTCAAGATCTCCATATCCTAAGATCTCATTTGTATGCCACTTCTGTCGCTTGAAACCTTTTACAATATCGGTAACTTTGATCTGTCCATGAAACTTTTCACCACCAACAACACTCTCTT
>JABIME010000152.1 GCA_018654125.1 Candidatus Cloacimonadota bacterium | reverse complement strand
TTTTTTTCTTTACTTTTAGATGAAATTAAAAAAAATAACAAAAAATTATAATCGGAGGAAGTAATGAATATAGAAAAAGCTCAACTCTCGATCAAACAATTAAAAGAGATACAAACAAAATCTAATGAAGCACGAGGATCAATAGTTAAGATGACATCACTTGCAAAGTCAGGACACCCAGGTGGATCGATGTCTACAATTGATTTTATGTTAACTTTATATAATATGATAAATATTGATCCGCATGATCCTAAAATGGAAACTCGCGATCGCGTTATCATCAGTCATGGTCATACATCTCCGGCAGCTTATTCTACTCTCGCTTCTTGCGGATTCTTCAATATTGAAGATGCAATATCGCAATTCAGACTTGCGGGAAGCATTTTTGAAGGTCATGTAGAGCCAGATGTTCCCGGCATTGAATGGGCTAGTGGAAATTTAGGACAAGGGCTTTCGGCTGGTTGTGGCTTTGCAATGGCAAATAAATTAAAGAACATCGATTCCCATACATTTGTTTTGATGGGTGATGGTGAGCAGCAAAAGGGACAATTAGCGGAAGCTCGCAGATTTGCTGTAAAATTTAATTTGAATATAACTGCGTTTGTAGATTATAATCAGCTACAGATCTGTGGTGATGTAAATGAAGTGATGCCACAATATATTTTAGAGAACTATATATCTGATGGATGGGATGCGATCGAGATTGATGGTCATGATCTGATCGAGATAAGAGATGCGATACTTGATGCTGTTCAAAATGAAAAACCGACTGTGATCATAGGTCATACGGTCATGGGTAAAGGTGTTTCTTTTATGGAAAACAAAGAAAAATATCATGGTTCTCCCCTCTCGGAGGAACAACTTGCCAAAGCATTGGAAGAATTAGGATTAGAAAATGATATTGAAGAATATAAGGATTTAAGAAACAACTTTGATGCATCAAGTTCAAAACATGATGAAGAGACAAACCTAGATTTTGATATTGATCTTGGAAAACCAATTATTTATAAAGACAAGACTGACAACCGTTCAGCTTGGGGTAATGCAATTGCCGATATCGCTTCCAAAATTGAAGATGCACCAATTGTTGTTTTAGATTGTGACCTGCAAGGTAGTGTAAAAACCAAAGAATTTGAAGCTGTTCTACCTCAGAACTTTATTCAAAGCGGCATAATGGAGCACAATACAGCCGTTGTTGGAGCTGCGATGTCTAAAGAGAGATTACAGGTTTTCTTCCCCGATTTTGGCGTTTTTGGTGTCGATGAAACATTTAATCAGCACAGGTTAAGCGATATTAACAAAACTAACTTGAAAATCATTACAACTCATGTTGGGTTGGATGTTGGTGAAGATGGCAAAACACACCAATGCATCGACTATTTTGGATTAATGAAGAACCTTTATAACTTCAAAACAATTATTCCAGCAGATCCAAATCAAACAGATAGAGTAATACGTTATGTCACAGGAAAATACGGAAACTTTCTCATTCCTATGGGACGTTCCAAACTGAAATTAGTTAAAAATGAGAATGACGAATTATTCTTTGGGAATGATTACAAGTTTGAGTATGGCAAAGCAGATAAGTTAAGAGATGGAAGTACCGCTGCACTTTTTGTAATGGGAACTCTTACAGGAAGAGCTCTTACGGTTGCTCAGAGGTTAGAGAGCAAAGGAATTTCACTTCAAGTTTGGAATATCTCATGCCCTTATGATCTGGATGAAAATGCATTGAAAGAAGCTGCAGAAACCGGTACTGTTTTTACCTATGAAGATCATAATGTTAATACAGGCATTGGCAATAGTATTGCAGATAAAATGATGCAAATGGGTTTACACTGCAAGTTTGTTAAATTCGGTGTTGAAGATTATGCACTATCCGGAAATAGCGATGATGTATTTAAGCATTGCAAATTAGATGTTGACTCAATTATAAAAAGAATTGACTTAATTTGTAATAAATAGGAAATTCGATTTATCTATTTAAGGAGATATTTATGAAAAAATTATTATTAATATCAATTATCATCCTTGCGTTTTCACAATTTGGGAACCTAACTGCTCAAACAATTGCAGTTTTACCATTTTATTCATTAGGTATTGATGAGGTTTCAATCGAAACTTCTGAAAGTATTTTAAAAAATGAATTACAGAAACTCGGACAGATAAATGTAACACCAATAGAGGAAGTGAAAGCCATTCTTGGTGATAAACCCTGTACTGAAGTTACTTGTGCTGCCGCAATCGGTAAGGAAACAAGTTCTGATATGGTGTTAGTTACAAGCCTTAGTAAGTTAGGTGAGAAAATAATAATTCAATATAATTTAGTAGATGTAAATAGTGAAACATCTATTGTTGTAGATAACACAACTTCTAAAAGTGTGGAAGACCTTGAAATAGTTATGAAGCGTATTGCGAAAAGTGTTATTGAACAAAAACCATTAGAGAAGACTGTAGAAGTTGGTTCTGTAATGGAAATGGAAGACGATATTCCAAAACGGAGAAATGCACGTAGATTTTGGGGTATGTCTTTTGGATATCTATATCCTATCGATGGATATGAAGATGTTGACAACAGATCATTTGCTGCTGACATCCGCTCTGGATATGAAGTAAAGAACATTGCAGTTGGTTTACAGACTGCAGCACGTTATGGTTTTGCTGCTAATATTTATGCTTCTTATCTTTTTACTAAAACTGATTTCTGCCCTTATGTTGGTGGAGCTTTTGGATTTCATTGGGTTGCACATTCTAATGGAGACAAACGTGGAGATGGTTTTGAGTTTATCGCAAATGCTGGCATAAGAGCTTTTAGAACGTATAACTTCCAAATATTATTAAATGTTGATTATGCGATTACAGCAAATGACTTTAATGATCAAGCATTAATATTTACAATTGGCTTATTAAAATAGGAAGTTGATTTTTTTAGTATGGGTGACTTGTAGAAGAGTCACCCTTTTTTTTATTTGTTCGAATCTAACTTAACATTAAACTCGATAGTTTCTATTTTCATCTCACTAATCAAATTACCTTCAATATCTGTTGAGATCGTATGAATAGGATACTTTATTCCATCTATTACTTTATATTCGAGATATGTTCTTACAATTTGTTTATCGTTAACAGCATAGATCATTTGAGCTGGTAACTGCATTTCTAAATCAATATACAAAGTGATCTTAAATTCATCCTTTATAAGTTCAAGTTCATAACATTCTCTCTCCATGATTGTTTTTTTACCAGTAAATTTGATCACATAATCTGTCTTACTTCTTGCTATTTGAATCAAATTTCTATCTAGATTTCCACTAATTGTATTTATATATTTTTCCGGTAGATTTTCGTAATATCCTTTTTGATACTTCTGCCAGCCACTATTTTTCTCGATGATAAATTCCTTATCTTCGAATTTAATTCGCAGATTACCCGGAAACTTAACTTCTACTAACACCGGAAATGATAAAGTTCCAAACTCCATGGGTTGGTTTGCAGAACCTATCGTACGTATAGTTGTTATCCAGTGCACATCCCCAATACTTTGCACCATTTTATCAAATAATTTATTCCCTTCAAATTGTTGTTTTTCACCCAGCTTGAATTCTTCAAATTCCTCTGAAAATAAGGGAATGGAAATTAGGAACATTATACAAATTATTTTTATTAGTTTCATACTGATTTAACTCCTTTAATTGGAAGTTTGGAAAATAGAAGATTTTGTCAAATACAAAAAAAAGGGTGGAAAAACTTCCACCCTTCTCATTTAGCAATATTATTGTTTATCCACTAATGTTTAACTCATTTATTAATACAGAAGAAGCACCGTTACTGCTCATATCAAATTTAAAGTTATTGGCAATTGCTTCTACTCCGCTTAACATTTGTAGGAAGTTTCCACTTACAGTAAATGGTTTAAGTGAATGAACACGTTTGCCATTTTCCCATAAAAATCCTTGTGCTCCAAGTGAGAAATCACCTGAGATCGCATTTGCACCGGAATGCATTCCCTGCAAGCTAACTACCTCAATTATTTTCTCATGCTTTGCAAAAAGATCAGTTTCTTTATGATCTCCCGCTTCGATAAGGAAGTTCGAAGTATTAATGCCAAGTGTCCCTTTATAACCTCGAGAACCATTTCCAGTAGAATTAACTCCATCCTTTCTGGCTGTTATTGTATTGTGAAGATAGGATTTTAAAACACCATTCTCTATCAATACGGTTTTCCCCGTTGGATATCCCTCACTATCAAATGCTGAAGTTGAAAAACCATCTGGATGTAAGCCATCATCAACTATTGTAACTTTCTCATTTGCAATCTTCTGCCCTATTTTATCTTTTAGTAATGATCTGCCTTCCTGAACTGATTTAGCATTAAATATTCCTGAGAAAGTAGCAAGCATTGTTGCCATCATCTCGTTATTGAAAACAACAGCATACTTTCCTGATTCAGCAGGTTTTCCATTAAGCAGATCAGTACTTTTCTTAACACCTTCTTCTGCCATTTTCTTCGGATCAAATTCTCCAAAATCCCTTGTGATAAGAAAATCCATTCCCATTCTTTTATCATCATCTTCAGCTGATAAAGCAGCAACATAAGCATAAGCATAATTTTGTGTATCTTCTTTATCTAAACCCTTGCAGTTAGCAATTCTGCTGTAACTCTTTCCATCTGCATATACAGCGTAAGGAACATTAAAAACTCGTTCATCAACTTCTTTGGCATATTTTTCCAGATCTTTTGCAAGTTTGATCTTTTTAGTAACATCAACTTTATCTAATTCTTCTGAATATACATTAGGGGTATCACTATTTTTCGGATAATTCTCCATGATCACAACATCATCATCTTCTGTAAATTTTGCATTTTCAATAGCTTCATCCACAATTTTCTTGAATGTTTCTTCATCAAATTTCTCTGTGTAAGCATAACCAACTTTACCACTTTTCACAATACGCACACCAATACCTTTTGAATCAGCATAATTGAACGATTCTACATTTTGCTCATTAATTCTTACAGAAAAGGAATTACCTGCTGAGAGCAGAATTTCTGTTTCATCTACTTTATCTTTTGCATAGGCAAATATAGTTTGGAATTCTTTAGTATACATTTCCGCTCCTCCTTTTAATTTCTTCCACCAACGATTATCTCGTCGATCTTGATTGCCGGCTGACCCACATTTGTAGGAATACTACCGCTTACTGAGCCACACATCCCCTGAGCCATTGCCATATTATTAGAGATCATGCTTACCTTTAGCAGAGCGTCAGCTCCATTCCCAATAAGTGTTGCACCTCTTACCGGTTCAGCAATTTTTCCGTTTCTTATCATGTAGCCTTCTCCAACTGAGAAATTAAAATCACCAGTACCAGGGCTAACAGAACCGCCACCCATTTTAGCTGCATAAACACCTTCATCTATAGAAGCTATCATTTCATCAAATTTATCGTTACCATTGGCAATATAGGTATTTCTCATGCGACTTGCAGGAGCGAACCGATAAGATTGTCTTCTACCACTTCCTGTTCTTGCAAATCCTGTTTTAATGCTTCCCATTTTGTCGACCATGTATGATTTTAGGATTCCATTTTCTATCAGAACAGTTCTCTTTGTTTCCATTCCTTCATCATCGATGTTCTCACTTCCCCACTCGTTTGGCATAGTTCCATCATCAATTGCAGTAAGTCCATCAAATGCTATCTTTTCACCCATTTTTCCGGCAAATACTGAAGCACCTTTTGCTACTGCAGTTGTTTCTAAAGAGTGACCACACGCTTCATGGAAAATAACTCCACCAAATCCGTTATCAATAACAACTGGGTATTTTCCACTTGGAGCATAATCTGCATTCAACATTGTAACTGCAACTCTGGCAGTCTCTTTACCAAGTTCTACCGGATCAATTGATTTAAAAAATTCATAACCTGCAAATCTACCGGGGCCCTCTCCACCTACCTGCTTTTCGGTTCCGTTAGAGGCAATAGAAGATGTATAAACTCTTGAATAATTTCTGTTATCCTCAACCAATAAGCCTTCACTATTAGCTATCATCACATGCTGATTTTTCTCTGTAAATCTAATATCAACCTGGCTTATCTGACCGCTATATCCGCGTGAAGCTTCATTAACTTTTTTAATAAAATCAATTTTATCTTTTTTTGTAATTGTATTATTTGGAATTTCAATAGGATGAATGTTATCCATCTCTTTCTTAGTGAGATCTATAGATGCGATTATGTTCCCACCTTTTGCTGCTTTACTAATTGCATCAGCTGCATTTAGAAGTGCTTCTTCACTTAGATCATTTGTATAAGCATAGATCGCCGTGTGACCATAAAACACTCTCACTCCAGCGCCGTAATCGTTTCCAACAACATTCTGCTTTGTCTTGCTATCGTTAAATGCAATTGTTGAATTAAATGTGTTCTCAACAAACAATTCAGCAAAATCTGCACCATTTGAAAGTGCTTTATCTATCACTTTCTCGATGATGTTCTTACTTAACATATTGCCTCCTGAATTTATATTTTATTGTAGTTGAAAAATTTCCTACTTGCTATTGTGTCAAGGGCTTTCAAATTATAATTGATTTAATGCTATATATTTAAATTCGTTATATCATTTCATTTGACAGATTAGGCTTTGAGCAAAGATTGACAAATAAATTTAAAGAGAAAAAAAGGTAATAATAATTTATGAGAAAAAGCATTGTAGCAATCGTTGGCAGACCAAATGTAGGGAAATCGACGCTATTTAACCGGATATGCCGAAAGCGTAGTGCTATCGTAGATTTTGAAGAAGGTGTAACCAGAGATCGAAAGTACGAAGAAGCAGAATGGAGCGGACACAATTTTGTTGTTGTAGATACTGGTGGCATTATTCCAAAATCGAGTAATAGTATTGATAAGGCGGTTAAATTTCAGGCAGAGATAGCAATAGAAGAAGCAGATTTCATCCTATTTGTTGTAGATACAAAAACTGGTACAACTGCTATCGATATGGAAGTTGCAAAGATATTATCTCCACATCGAGAAAAAGTTTTGCTAGTAGCCAATAAAGCAGATAACGAAAAAGACGAACTTGAAGTTTATGAATTTCTACAACTGGGTTTTGGGGATCCATTCCCAATAGCTGCAGTTCACGGAAGGAATACCGGAAACTTTTTGGATGAGGTTGTAAAAAATATTGATACACTTGCATCTAATGAAATTGAAGAAGAAGATGTAATTAAAGTAGCCATTGTTGGTAAACCAAATGTAGGTAAATCATCATTAGTAAACCGTTTGTCAGGAAAGGAAGGAAATATTGTAACGGATATTCCAGGCACAACACGTGATTCAATTGACCTTCATCTAACATATAAAGAGAAGAAATTCACATTTATTGATACTGCCGGATTAAGACGTAAAAAACGTATTAAATATGGTGTTGAATATTTCAGTACAATGCGAACGATAGAGAGCATAAATCGTGCTGATATTGTGCTATTGCTTCTTGATGCAAACGATGACATTTCTACACAAGATCAGCGAATAGCTTCCTATGCTGCAAGAAATTACAAAGAAATAATTCTTATTTATAATAAATGGGATTTAATTGAAAAAGATAATTCAACTATTGGAAAATACATAGAGAAGATCAAGAGTGAATTGAAGTTTGTAGAATTTGCACCTGTTATATTCATTTCTGCATTAACAGGGCAAAGGGCACATAAAATTTATGAGTTACTGCTTGAAGTTGATGAAGAGAGTAAAAAGCGAATCCCCACAAGCCAGCTTAATAAATTTCTGCAAAAAGTTACAACCAAATTTCCTCCATCACACTCAAGTGGAAAACATTCCATGATCTATTATTGTTCTCAAGTTAAAACTCAACCACCAACATTTGTATTCTTCTGTAATAATGCAAAGCTCATCACAACCCATTACAGAAGATATCTACATAACCAATTGCGTGATGAATTTAAATTTAGTGGAGCCTCAATAAAAACGATCTTTAGAAGTAGAGAGAAGGAAAAATGAATATAATAATTGCTCTTTTTGCAGCTTATATTTTAGGAAGTATCCCTACAAGTTACATCATGGGAAAACTTATAAAAGGAATAGACATCAGAGATTTTGGAAGTGGGAATGTAGGTGCGACAAATGCCTTAAGAATACTCGGAACAAAAGTTGGTGTATTCACTCTGGTAATTGATATCGGTAAGGGTTTTCTAGCTGTGAGTATTGCTAGGCTTATTATTCCAGAACCAACCGATCTAATAATAATTTTCACAGGACTATTTGCCATAATTGGTCATATATTTACTATCTTCCTTAAATTCAAAGGTGGTAAGGGAGTAGCAACTTCAGCTGGAGTTTTTATTGCACTTGTTCCAATTCCTATAGCAATAGCATTATTTGTATTCATAGTTGCAGTATGGCAGAGTAAATTTGTATCTCTCGGTTCAATATTAGCTGCTCTTACACTGTTTTCAGCAGAACTAACAATTAATCTTTTAAATTCTTTTGAAGAGCTAGAATTCCTAATTTTCACATTTATTATTGCATTTTTCATAACCATCAGACACAAATCTAATATTCAGAGACTTATAAACGGAAACGAGAACAAAATTAGTTTTAAGAAAAAATAATCTGGAGCAATAAATGTGCGGGATCATCGGAATTTTTGGAAATGAAAATG
>JABIME010000151.1 GCA_018654125.1 Candidatus Cloacimonadota bacterium | reverse complement strand
GCAGTAATAAGCAGTAGAGAACTTGATAAATTTAATGAATATATTCAAGTGGACTATAATCTTCTTCAGCCGTTCGGTCAGGGAAATCCCGAACCAAAATTTCTACTTACCGATTACCTTCCACAGCGAGATGTTCAAAGAATGCAATTTAAAAAATTGGAAAGTAAGATGGAGCCGGAAGTTCCCTATAATATTGTTTTCACTTTCAAGAATTCATCTTTTAAATCCATTGATTACAGAGAAAAGATATATATGTTATAAACGGAGATAATATGAGAGTTATACATGAATTATGTGATATTTGCGGAACCTGTGTTGCGGTGTGTCCCGTAGATGCAATTACTGTAACAGAATTTAGAGTTGAGATAGATAATGAGATATGCACAAACTGCCTGAATTGTTTAAAGGTATGTCCTGCAAAAGCTATCGTGGAAGGTGAATGATGGTAAAAGATAGATATGATGTTGTTGTGATAGGAGCCGGACCAGCAGGAAGTGTAGCAGCCAGATATGCGGCAGAGAATGGTGCTTCTGTTCTTATGTTGGAACGTGACCGTGAGCCCGGGATCCCAGTACGTTGTGCAGAGGGTGTTTCCCATAATGGCATTGCACCATTTATTGATATCGATAAACGTTGGATCGCATCACAGATAGATATTGCAAAACTCACTTCTCCAAATGGTGAGAGTGCATTAATGCATAATAATGGTGTTGGCTATGTTCTGGAAAGAAGGATATTTGATACGGCACTTTGTGAGCTTGCTGCAAAACATGGAGTAAGATTAATTACAAAAGCAGATGCACTTGACCTGATAAAAGAAAACGAAAAAATTATAGGTGTGAAATATCGTTATATGGGAGAAACTCGGGAAGTTAAATGTGATATAGTTATCGCAGCAGATGGAACGGAATCCCGTGTGGGAAGATGGGCAGGAATTAAAACCGCTGTTGCTCTCAGAGATATAGATACTTGTGTGCAATATACTTTAGCAGGGCTTGATATTAAAAAAGATACTTGTGAATTCTATTTTGGGAGTGAAGTCTCACCTGGTGGATATGTATGGATCTTTCCAAAATCTGATAGTACGGCAAATGTGGGAATTGGAATTGCCGGACATCTATCGCATGAAAAAGGACCAAAAGAATACTTAGATGAATTCGTTGCAGAGAAGTTTCCAAATGCAACAATTACATATACAGTTTATGGTGGAGTTCCAACTGCAGCTACACTAAAAGAGATCGTTAGGGATAATATTATGCTGGTTGGGGATGCTGCCAGACAAGTGAATCCGATAACCGGTGGTGGAGTTGTGCAGGGAATGATAGCCGGTAGTATTGCTGGAAAGGTTGCTGCAGAAGCTGTAAAAAAAGGAAGATTCGATGCAAAATTCCTAAAAAAATATCCTAAAGAATGGGATAAAACATTAGGTAATACTCAAAAAGTTATGCACAATATGAAAGAGAAGTTTCTTACTTTAACAGATGATAGATTCGATAATTTAGTAAGCTTTTGTAAGAAGATCCCAGCTGATAAATTTAGCATCAAGGCTTTATTCACAGAAGCTGTTAAAGGTGATCCAAAATTGATGCTGGATGTTGCAAAATCTTTTATAGTGAGTAAAATAAAACTGAAATGACCCAAAATCAGAAGAAGGAGCTATATCGAAAATTGATTCACATAAGTTTGATATTACTGCCCCTCTCTTACTATTTCATTTTCCATTATAACAGGAAATTGATGTTTCTTGTTTTGGTGCCACTTACGGTTCTTGCACTTATTATTGATGTGGTTCGTCTTGAGCATAAAACATCTAAACGAGTTTTCTTAAATTTGGTTGGAATTCTTCTTCGCAAGCATGAAATAGATAACTTTACCGGAGCTACTTATATGATGATCTCAGCTTTATTATGTATTGCTTTTTTCCCTGCTGAGATTGCAGTCGCCTCACTTGCTTTTCTGGCAATTGGAGATACACTGGCGGCACTTGTTGGAATTCCATATGGTAAAAGAAAAATATTAAATACTGCAAAAAGTTTAGAAGGAAGCTTGGCTTGTTTTACAGGATGCTTTATTTTTGGGATTCTTTTTTTAAATCCGGTTGTTGCATTTCTAGGAGCTGTTATTGCAACTATTGCAGAATTTTCCAGAATTCCAGTTGACGATAATTTAAAGATCCCGATAGCATCCGGATTGGCAATGAGCTTTATAAATATATTTTTTTAAAATAGAGGATGAGAGAATGAAATTATCTTTTGTGATACCAGTTTTTAACGAACAAGATAGTCTGAAACAATTGTATTCTGAAATTATTGAGAATGTAACGAAGTACGAATATGAAATTATTTTTGTTGATGATGGAAGTACAGACGACAGTTATACGATCTTACAAATAATAGCTTCTGAAGATGATAATGTGAAGTTAATAAAATTAAGAAAAAATTTTGGAAAATCTGCAGGGTTAAATGTTGGATTTGATGCAGCTGAAGGAGATATTGTTTTTACAATGGATGCTGATCTTCAGGATGATCCGAAAGAGATACCAGAGTTTATTAACAAATTAGAAGAAGGTTATGATATGGTTACGGGTTGGAAGGTAAAGCGTCGTGATCCGATCTCTAAAACTTGGCCCTCCAAACTATTTAACAAAGTAACTTCCAACACATTTAATTTAAAATTACGTGACTACAATTGTGGATTTAAGGGTTACAGAAAAGAGGTTATAAACGAGTTAGATATTTATGGTGAAATGCATCGTTATATTCCGGCATTGGCAAGCTCATTAGGGTTTGAAATAGCAGAAATTCCTGTTCATCATCGCAAAAGAGAATTTGGAAAAACCAAGTATGGATCGGAGCGATATTTACGTGGATTCCTTGATCTGCTCACAGTAAAATTAGTAACCGCATATATTCATAGTCCGCTCTATTTATTTGGAAGAGTTGGGTTTGGATTCGGGATAATTGGTTTTGTTATTGCACTTTATCTATCTGTAATGAAACTGGGATTTGGGCAGCCACTATATAACAGGCCGCTTTTATATTTGGCAACTCTGTTAATGATTATCGGTCTGCAATTCTTTTCAATTGGACTTTTGGGAGAGTTGATTGTAAATCGTAATAGAGAAGGAAATAAGAAAAACAATATCTCAATTGCTGAAAAAATAAATTTCTAGATCAATTTGGAAACTAATATGAAAAGCCATTTAAATGAATTTGTGCAGATCATGAAAAATGAAGGTTTAGAAGACCTGATCATTCAATCATTTTCCAATTCATACTACAAAATTCTTGAGGGTGCAACTGGTAAACTCACCGAATCTGAGATTGAACCACCAGCAAATAAAAACCTTACAAATTATCATGATCTAAAACCTGCAGAAAATTCCCAATTAGAAAAACTTGTCGTTATAAAACTTAATGGTGGGCTTGGGACCAGTATGGGACTTAAGAAAGCTAAAACTCTTCTTAAAATTAAGGGTGAAAATAATTTTTTAGATGTTATTGCTCAACAAATTCTTCACCTGAGAAGGGAGTCTAGCAAAGATATCCCACTAATATTGATGCACAGTTTTAATACCCAGAAAGATTCACTTTCCTACTTAGAACAATATAAGGATTTAGCTATTCCCCACATCCCACTAGACTTTTTACAAAATAAATTCCCCAAGATAAAATTGAGTGACCTGTCTCCATTAAAAAACGCAAACGACAACCTTAATTGGAATCCTCCAGGGCATGGTGAGATATATACTGCTCTTGCAATTTCCGGAGTTTTAGATAATCTGATCTCAAATGGATTTGAATATGCATTTATTTCTAATTCTGATAATCTTGGTGCAGTGATAGATGAGAAGATATTAGCTTATTTTGCTGAGGGGAAAATACCCTTTATGATGGAGGTTTGCAAGCGAACCGAAATGGATAAAAAGGGTGGGCATTTAGCACAAAGTAAAAAGGGACAACTTATGCTAAGGGAAACTGCTCAATGTCCAGACAATGAAGTCGAGTTTTTTCAGGATATTAATAGATATTCATACTTCAATACAAATAATTTGTGGGTAAATTTGAAAGCGCTGAAGCAGAGGCTTTACGAAAATAGATATTTGCTCCCTCTTACAATGATATTGAATAAAAAGGAAGTTGATGGAGAACAAGTTTATCATGTTGAATCAGCAATGGGTGCAGCTATTAGTGTATTCAAGAATTCTCGAGCAATAGTTGTTAGTAGGAATAGATTTGCGCCGGTGAAAAAGACGAATGATATGCTGGCAATTTTAAGTGATGCGTATGAACTCACAGCAGAGTTCAAATTAAAATTAGTTAGTGAATATGCAAAAGTTCCGCATATTGAATTGAATGAAGAATTTTATAAAAATATCAATGATTTTGAAGCGAGATTTAGAGGTGGAATTCCATCTATGATAAAATGCAAAAGTCTCATCATTAATGCTGATGTTAATTTTAGAAATAATGTTAAGATAGTTGGTGACGTGAAGATCACAAAAGATAGGATCTTAGAAAATATTACTTTAGAAGATGAAGAGATATAACTAGCTATTTAACAGATTATCAAAATCATTATCAATTTCGTTGTAGGAATCTTCCAATATTTTTTTTAGTGTAGCTTTCTGAATCTGTCTTACCCGCTCTCTAGATAAACCCAGTTCTTCTCCGATCTGTGCAAAATTCTTTGTTCTTCCACCTTCCAAACCAAAATATTGTTTCACAATATATGCTTCTCGAGAGCCAAGAGTGTTTATAGATCTATCAATACTTTCTTCTACTTTCTCACGATAGTATAATGTTTTTGGGTCGATTCCACTTCTATCAGTAAGCAAATCACTAAGAGCTACATTACTACTATTTCTAGAAAAATCGGCATTATCAATTGAGAGCGCATTCTTGGTTTGACCGCTTACTTTTTTTATTATACTCTCATCTAGGTCGGTAATTTCCGCAATTTCTTCGATCGTTGCTTTATTTCCGGTTTCACTGAATACTTTATCTTTAGCATATTTTATTTTATTGGCCTGAGTTGCTTTTCCAAGCGGCATTCTTATAACCGAAGTTTTCTCTGCAAGTGCAAAAAGGATCTTCTGTCTGATCCACCAAACAGCATATGAGATAAGCTTATTATGTAGCTTCGGATCGAACTTATCTATAGCTTTAATCAGTCCCATGTTTCCTTCACTTATCAATTCAGAAAGTGTTAGTCCTCTATTTTGATATTTTGCAGCAATCTTAACCACAAATTTAAGGTTGGAAGTTACAAGTTTCTCTATAGCAGCCTGATTACCCTTTTGTGCCTTTATGGCCAATGCATGCTCTTTTTCTCTGGATAAAGGTTCTATCTCTGCTATCTGGTTGAGATATGTTTGTAACGCTTTATCATTAAAAATATTTTCTGCCATATTCCATTCCT
>JABIME010000150.1 GCA_018654125.1 Candidatus Cloacimonadota bacterium | reverse complement strand
CTCTCTTGCAAGCTACTTATTTTTGCTTCTTTGTTTTCGATCTCAAACTGGTTTTGTAAAGTTGCAATTTTCTTACTCTTTTTATCTGAATAGATAGAATCATGTATTGTTTTATGCAACTTTAAATATTCAAAAGCCCGTTTATAATCTCCAATTGCTGCATTATAAATAGAAAACGCTTCATAGTTATCAGAGATTAGATCTGTTAAGGCTATCTCTTTTGCTAAATTCATACTTTTTGAAAAATATTCATAAGCTTTATCATATTGTTCTAAAATCAAATATGTAGATCCAAGCAAATTACAAGTATGAGCTACACCTTCCGGATTCCCGATTTCTTCAAAGATCTTTAAAGCCAAGAAGTTATAATTGTTTGATTCTATGTATTTATCTTCTAGCAAATAAATATTAGACAAATTAGTATAACAAAATGCCATTCCATATTTATCATCAATCAATCTCATACTTTTTAATGCTTGCCCCAAAAAGTCAGTTGCTTTATTATAATCTTCTGAAGCAATATGAACTAATGCAATGTTATGAAGAATTTTCGCTAACCCCACCTCATCACCAGATTCTTGTCTGCTTTGTAAAACAATTTCATAGTAATGAAGTGCTTGAATGGGATCTTCTAAATTTAAATATATATTTCCAAGATTATTATAAGCACTTATTAGATGATCTTTATTGTTTGAAGATTCAAATATTTTTATTGCTTTTAAGGCAAACTCTAAAGCTACAGCATAATCAGCTAATTGCGTTTTGGCAATTGCAATATTCAATAGTGATACGCCAGCACCTCTTACATAAGAATTTGATTCAGCTAATGAAAGTGCTTCAGTATATTCATTTAGAGCTTCCTGATATCTTCCAGAATACTCAAAGGCTACTCCCAATTGATTCTTATAATCAACTCTGCCTTCATCGTTAATAGCATGTTCAATAGCTAATTTGGCATTTTCAATACTCTTTTCTGGAGAAAAACTCAAGTACTCTGCAGCAAGTTTAACGTAAATTTTACTTTTGTTTACATTTGGTTCGTTCAGAGAAGTCGTCAGACTATCGATAATGGATGCTGAAATAGTTAATGAGATTGTTAAAAGTAGCAAAACAAATAATCTTTTTTTCATTTTATTAATTATTTCCTTTATTTATATAAATAATATTAAAAATCTTGGATTGATAGAAGTGTCAAACAAATTATTATCTTTTGGACAAATAATCAAGAATGATTTTAGCGCTTCTTTCACCGATTCCCCTAACACTCATCAATTCAATCATAGAAGCTTTACCAATATTCTCAACAGAACCAAATTTTTTTAGAAGCGAGAATTTTGTTTGCTCACCAACACCAGAAATGCTATCGAGTTCACTTTTTAACGTTCTTTTCTTTCTTCTTTTCCTATGGAAAGTAATTGCAAATCTATGTGCTTCATCACGGATTTTAATAAGAACACGTAAAGCGGAAGAATTGCGCGGGAGAATTATAGAATTTTTATTATTAGGCAGAAATACTTCTTCAACTCTTTTAGCTAAAGAGATCATTTCAATATCAGTTTTCTTCATCTCCTGCAAGATGTTATAAGATTTACTCAATTGTCCTTTTCCACCATCAATTACAATTACATCTGGTTTTTCATTCTCATCAATTTTATTCAGATAACGCCTCATCGTCTCTTCCATCGAGGCAAAATCATCTTGTCCTTTAACGGTTTTCATAATGAAATGTCGGTAGTTCTTTTTCTTTGGTTTTCCATTCTCAAAAAAAACAAGTGAAGATACAGTATCTGTACCTTGTATTGTTGAAATGTCAATACAGATCATTTTTCTGGGAAGCTTCTTCAAGCCCAGTTTATCCTTCAACTCTTTTATTGGGAATATTGTCCTGTTGCTTTTACGTAAATACTTCAATTTTTCTTCTTCCACAAAATTAAAAGCATTTTCTTTTGCGATGGAGATTAGTGTCTTGTTATCTCCTTTTTTGGGAATTACCAATTTATTTTTTAACCATTTATTTATTGTTTCAATATCCTCAGGTTCAACCTGCAAGAATATCCTAAATGGAAGTTCCTCTAACTTTGAAGCATAATACTGCTTTAAGAAAGCCTCCATAATTTGATGCAAAGATGAACCCTCAGTATTATTTAAAGCATATATCTCTTTATTCAACAGTTTACCGGAAAGTATCTTGAGTACAGCAACTGCAGCTTTATCTCCTTCCTGATAAACACCAATTATATCACGGTTTTTTTCATCTGTGAAAAACATATTCTTAGATCTATTTAATTTCTGCACATTTTCAATTTTATCTCTTAATTCTGCAGCTTCCTCAAATTTAAGATCATCCGAACATTTTTTCATCCGCGCAGTAAGATCATTGATCACTTCCTGATTCCTACCTTTAACAAACTGGATCAATGCATT
>JABIME010000149.1 GCA_018654125.1 Candidatus Cloacimonadota bacterium | reverse complement strand
TTGACAAGATTGGAACATCACGGATTTTTCCGAATGTTTCAATATTTATTATAAGTATTAATATTATTAATTATTATTTTACAATTTTTACCATAATCTAATTTATGTATCAATAATTAGGGGAAATAGTTTTATGAAAAATATTATTATGGTTGTAGATATTGGGAATACACATACCGTAATGGGTTTCTATTTCAATACAGAACTTCAATATTCTTGGCGCTTAAATACCGATAAGGCAAAAACAGAGGACGAATATTTTAGCATTATCAAACAGCTGGCGGATGATCGCAAACTGATACTTTCACAAATCACCAAAACGGCTATCTCCTCGGTTGTTCCAGAAATAACACGAATATTTTCTCACTTAATAAGCAAATATTTAAAATGTGATGTTGAGATCGTTAATGCGTATTCAAAGCTGGGATTGCAATTTCCTGTTGCAGATCCCGGATTCATTGGTTCAGATCTTGTAGTTAATGCATTCGCAGCAATAGAAAAATATAAAACAAATTGTATTATCTGTGATTTTGGAACCGCAACTACAATCCAATTAGTAGGAAAGGAAGGCCATTTTTTTGGAACTGCAATAGCTCCCGGTGTAATTACTTCAGCAAAAAATCTTTTTGATTCAACAGCTCTTCTGGCAAATGTACAACTAAAAAAACCGGAACATCTATTGGGAACGAACACAACGGATGCTTTGCTTTCTGGTATTATTACGGGTAATTCTATGATGTTGGATGGATTTATTAAAGCTTTAAGAAATGAATATAAACATCTTGGTGAAATTAAAACAGTTGCTACTGGTGGGATCGCCGAATTGATCTGTAGTGACTCTAAAGAAATTGATATTATCGATAAAAGTTTAACTTTAGATGGATTAAATCTTATCTGCTGCAAATAAGAAAAAATAATTAATGAATAAAAAATTAATAGCTGTTTCTATATTGTTATCTTTTGCTCTATTGGCATTTGCGCAAGCATTCCAACCTGAATTTAATTTGAGAGGGATAGCTAAACTAGAATATAACGAGATCGATGTTTATCGGCACCAAAAAGGATTTTCCATCACAGCCTATCCGCACAATAAATTGGGTATTTATCAAATTCACACAATAAAAGAGATAGATTATGATGAAAAGCGTGTTAAACTCACGGTAAAACTAAATAGTATTGAACTCTACCCTCCGATTTATGTTTCGCTTGAGAGCTATAATAATAACGCATTTTATGGATATTTCAAACGTGAATTACTTATAAAATGTAAAGAATTAATGGGAGATGAAGATCGTGAACAAAGCGAAGGTCTAATCCCTGAAATTATTATCAAATTACCCAAAATGGCTCTTCCAAAATCTGTACGACGCTTTATGGGCGATAAAGCAGGAAGACTGAATTTGAATGGAAGTCAGCGGCTCACATTTGCCGGTAGGATGTCTAAAAGAAGCGATGCAATGGGTGAGGGAGACGACAACACAGATTTTACACCGGAAATGCGGCAGGATCTGAATTTACGCCTTCGAGGTACAATAGGAGAGAAGATCCACGTAAATGTGAATCATCAATCTACTTCAGACGAAGATGTAATGCCAACTCCAAGTGAAATTAACATAGATTATGAAGGCAATGAAGATGAAATTGTGAAAACAATTGATGCCGGAAATATCTCACTTGCACTTTCCGGCTCAAAATTTATAAGCTACAGTGCTTCTTCTGAAGGTCTTTTTGGAATTAAGACACAGGTCGAAGCCGGTAATTTAAGCATAACCACTATAATGGGAAAAGATGAAGCGCAAAAAAATACACAAACTTGGACTGGTGATGCTCAAGCGGATTCAACGGTATTCAAGAGCAATGCTTTTGTAAATAAAACTCATTATTACATCGATCAACCTTCAGCTCTATTTTCGCTTTACAGTGATGCAGATGGTGTAGAAGGTGTTGCTTATCCTATGGGTTGGAAGAACAATGCTATTAAACTTGATCCAACTACAAGTAAATGGCAACTTGCCCCGGGTGGCTATGGATTACTTCCCGATTTAACCAAAGAATTTACTGTTTATCTTGATGACGGATCTGCTAGTAATAATACAATGACCGAGGATGGAGTAAATTATCTCAATCCCGATGAAACATATCACTTCGAAATTCTTCTTGAGGGAACAGATTACATTATTAGTGAAGATGCTAGTATGATTGTAATGACCTTACCCCAAGGAGTAAACAGAATTTATTCAATTGGTGTTACATATACCCGTAAAGATGGTGTAGAGGTTGGAGATCCTGTTGCTTATCCTAGAGAAGTTAAGATGTTGCGGATAAGAAACCAGGAAGTAGATGATGTAGAATACTGGAATCTTCAAGCAAGAAATATTTATAATCTGGGAATGCAGAACATTCAAAGTGAAGGCTTTGAAATGAGCATATACACATTACCTCCCGGAGGAACAACAGCAGACTATAATGCTCCTGAAGAAGTAACAACAGAAGATGTTCATACCCTGAACGACTATTTGCGTTTAGATAGTAATATTGATGGGAAAATAGATGGTGCAGATACAGCAATTGACCTCAATGCGGGATTTATATATTTTCCATTTATTAGACCATTTTATTCACTGCACGACTCACTAATTTATGAAGAAGAAAGTGTTCCTTCAAATGATATTATTAACCATATTTTTGTAAAAGGTAAAATAGGTAGAGATCAAGTTGCACTCGGAAGAATGGGTATCTTGCCGGGTAGTATTGTAATTAAAATTGGACCAAATAAAAGAAAACTGATAGAGAATGTTGACTTTATTGCAGATTATGATTTTGGAATGATAACGTTCTTAACAAGTGAAGCAAAAGATCCTGATGTTGAGATCAAAATTGATTATCAGTTCAAGCCAATTTTTGCCATGGATAATAAAACAATTTTGGGAATGCGAGCCGATATGGAGTTCAATGACAACATCAAGCTTGGTGGTACGTTTGTTTATCAATCAGAAAAAGTAAGGGAAGATCGCCCTAAAATTGGTAACGAGAACAGAAGTATCATTCTGGCAGATATTGATGGCGAAATTGATTACGAAATGCCATTCATGACTAAATTCATCGATTGGCTTCCGCTTATAAAAACCGATGTCAAATCCTCTGTTACCCTATCGGGTGAAGTGGCGATGAGCCTTCCCCGTATTTATGGAAGTGATAAACAACATGATAAAAAAGAAGCATATTTAGATGATATGGAAAGCACAATGGAAATGTATCCTCTTGGAATTACCAGAGGAACATGGTCATTTGCCAGCCGCCCAGCAGAAGAACCTGCCGGAAATCTTATCGACTTCGGTAAGGCACACATTAACTATTATAATCCAAACGATGTATATGCAAGAGATGTTTACGACCCTAATTCTCTAACCGAAAAAGAGGAGAGAGAAAAGGTCTCTGTGTTGGCTTGTAAAATAAAACCATCCGATATTGGAATGCCCGGAATGAATATGAAATATTGGGCGGGAGTAATGAAATATATCGGTAATGATGTAGATTTTTCAAAGAAAAAATATATTGAGATCTTGGCAAAAGTAGACACTTTGAGTAATAATCAGTTGTCCCGTCCGGTTATTATGCATATAAATTTGGGAAAGATGAGCGAAGACTTTTATCGTCCCGGTGAAAATGATGAACCAGATAAAGAGGATGGATTAGTAGAGGCAGATGGAATTCTAGATGGTGGTGAGGACTATGGTTTAGACAGGATTAAAACCGGATTCGCAGGTGATGACCCTGATGATGATTTTGATAATGAAGAAGTTGCAATTAATGGTGCAGAAGAGTATCCTTACATAAACGGAACAGAAGGAAACAGCAAACTTGATTCTGAAGATATGAATGATAACGGTATTTTGGATGATGAAAATATTTACTTTGAATATTCTGTAAGCCTGAACGAAGGGAATGAATTCATGGTTAGTGAGTTCAATGGGTGGAGATTGTTCCGAATCCCACTGCATAATCCCGAAAATTACAGGATCATTTCCGATAATATAGGTGAAGTTCCAAATATAAAAAAGATCACATTTTCACGCGTCTGGTTTGAAGTTGAAGACAGCACAAGAGTAAGAATCGTGAATCTTGATATAGTTGGAAATAAATGGGAAGAAGGATTTATTAAGAACGAAGATGGAACAGTTTTTACAAATGATACTGAGATAATGCAGGTTGGAATTGCTGACAATCAATCGGGACAGCATTATACACCTGCACCTCATACAGCTCTTGAAGAGAGAGGAGAAATTACTCTTGAGCAATCTTTAACCATTGACTATAAAGAGATGGAAACCAAAAAACATGGTTTGGTTACGCAAGAATTTATGGATCCTTATAATCTTCTTGCATATAATAAAATTCGTTATTGGGTATTTGCTGAGAAACCTATCGAAGGTTATTCTCCACTAAAGCAGGATTCACTTATAATTCGTCTCGGTGCAGATTCAGTAAATTATTATGAGATCAAACAACCACTGGATCTTCAAGAATATAATGCTGTTATGGATGAAGATGGTTGGAGAGAAATCGAAATTGAATTCTCTGAATTTACACATCTTAAAAATATAGACAATAGAAATGATGTAAGCTATTTTCTGGATGATACTAAACTTTCTAAGGTTGGAAACCCAAGTCTCTCTGATATCAGGGAGATGTCTTTGGGAGCAGAAGCATCGAACGAATTTTCGGGAAGATTATATTTCAATGATATAAGAGTGGCGGATCCTTATGAAGATATGGGCTTTGCCTCCAGTGCCAATTTTACAACCAGTTTTGCAGATCTTGCAACCTTCCACGTTGGTCTCGATTTCAGGTCCGAGAATTTCCAATCTTCTGCCAGAAGAACAACGAATGTGTCATTTGTTAAACAAACAGATCTGGATATTACTAACAGGATAAGCTTGAACAAATTCTTGCCTGCAGACTGGGGTTTTAATATTCCAATGAATTTAGCCAGAACACAATCTATTGGAATTCCAAGATTTAAATCTGGATCTGATATATTACGTGATGAGCTTCTTGATGATGAAAGAGAACGAGAGACAAATAAAAATCTCTCGTATCGAGCGGATATTACAATAGCTCAAACTAAAACTCCCAAAAGTAAAATATTAGCTTATACAATTAAGAATACAACGATCAGCGGAAATATTCAGAAGACATATCTAACAAATGCAACACGTGCGGATACTACTATAGCTTATACTTTAAAACATATTTACAATTTTACGATTCCTAAAGAGAAAATAGATATAGGCTTATTTTCTAACTATAAGTTACACTTTTTCCCACATAGTATTAATAATTCGTTAACATTGCGAGAGAATGATCCTCTATCTTGGCGCTGGGATACTTATTCTGATTCTGTAGCACATTGGGCACTAAATACTTCATCTTATAAAACGCGAGCATTTGAGACCACCTCTAAAATTGATTACGATTTGTTTAGCGATATTTCAACTTCCTATAACCTTATTACAAAACGTGATCTAATGCTAAAGAATTATTATAAAGGGTATAATATTGGTGAGGAAAAAGAGAGAACTCAGGATATTAACATTAATTTTGATCCAAAATATATCGATAATATTTTTACTTTTAGTGCAGACGGTTCTGTTATTTATGATGACGATCACATAAAATCTGGTACGCAAGACACATTGTATTATCGCGGTGGAGTAAACAGGAATCTTGGTGGAAGATTTACGCTTAAGAATCAGGATATGTTACGTGATCTTGCTAATTGGCTAGATAAAAAATTCTCGGGAGTAGTTGAGGAAGAAGAAGCTGAACCTGAGTCTGAACAAGGTATTGAAGAAACCATAAGGGAAGAGCAAAACAAGTTTGAACCAATAGAGACACGTACTCCATTTAGTGGTGAAGAACCTAAAAATGTATTAGAAGAACCAAATCGTGATGGCTCGGAAGAATTAAAAGGGGAAGAGAGTTTAGAAGAAGGATTGCCCGAAGATCCAAAAAAGGGTGATGAAGGTGAACAGAAAGATCCTGGCAAAACACAAACAACGATGCCGGAAAGTAAAAGTAATCTTGTAGCATCAATTGTAAGCTATATAAGTGGACTGAGCAACATAAGTGTTTCTTATGATAATACTTACCGAACAACCTATGAGGATAGATTTGAGCGTCCTGAATTTTTATATCAAATAGGTTTACCTCATATTCTTAAAGAAGAGGGAGATGATAAAGAGATAATTCTGAAATCTGTTATGGATAAATATTCAACTTCAGCTAGCTTTCCTATTATTAGAAACCTTACAACTAACTTCGGATATTCCAGAGAAATTACAAGAACATTTAGTAATAACAGCAGCGAAAAAAGGTCTACAACTTTTCCAAATGTTTCGGTAACTCTTACAGAGTTTGAAAAACTTATTCGAGCTGCAAAAATACTTACTAGCTCACGTCTTACAAGTAGTTACGTTTACTCAGAAATGCTTAACGGTGATATCGATTTTAAAGAAGAAGATTCAAGGCAGCAACGTATTAATCTTACTCCATTGATCTCATGGCATGGAAACTGGATTTATGATATCACAAGTAGTTTTTCTCTAAATTACTCTGATCAAAAAAATATTACACATCGTACAAATTATGATGATATCAGACAAACCATAACAAGATCTATGAATGGTAATCTATCTTGGTCGTTTACAAATCCTAAAGGTATTAAAATACTGTTTTTCAAACGAACAAGTATGAAAAACGAGTTCACAACAGATGTAAGCTTTAATATGGAAATGACCAAAACAACTCGACAAGGATTAGAAAGTAAGGTTACTGAAATGGAAAAAACATCATACGGTATAACTCCAGGTGCATCTTATAAGTTTAATAAAAGTATAACAGCCGGACTTACCAGTGAATATGATTGGTCGGAAGACAAAAAACGTGTAACCACATCCTCAATGTTTAGGCTTAGTATCTGGATAGAAATAATATTCTAGAAACCACAACAGAATTAGTTGCAAGCATTTTACTTGACATCAAGTTATTCCATTCCTTAAAAAGTATGCAAATAAGGAGAATCCGATGGTAACTAAAGCACAAAAATTCAGGTTGGGTATTTTTATTACGGTAATATCAATTTTAATGGTCATGTTTCTCATCATGGTTGCAGGTACGCAGATCTTAGAAAAACGTGATACATATTATATTCGTTATCAAAATTCATCGGTTACCGGACTTCAAATTGGAGGACCTGTAAAATATCGTGGTATAGGAATTGGAAGAGTTGATGATATCTCAATAGATCCCGAAAATATTACAGACATTATTGTAACAGCAAGTATAGAAGCCGGAACACCAATTAAAGGTGATATGAAAGCTTCTTTGATACCAATTGGGATCACCGGTTTAGTCCAAGTTGAAATATCAGGCGGAACCCAGGAAGCTGCCCTGCTAGAATCAGGTTCATTCATACTGCCAGGGTTATCTACTTTAGAGAGTATTTCGGGAAAAGCAGAGGTTCTTGCCAGTAAATTTGAGATACTTCTAAATAATTTAAACAACATTACAAATGAAGAGAACACAAAAAGATTAAACAATATTATTGCAAATGTAGATACCATAATTGATGTGAATCAAAGTTCGATATCAAATACAGTTTCAAGTTTAGAAGCAATAACAGATGATTTTGAACAGATAGCAGAGAACACAAAAACACTTCTGATGAGATTAGATGAAATTATGCAATCCGGACAAATTGAAAAGATCGTTGAAAGTACTGAAAAAATAACATCAGAGCTTGCGGGATCAGATCTAACGCAACTCATGACAGATATTCATAAACTTACTGTAGATGCAAATAGTGCGATCTCTCACATTGATGCAACACATCTAGAGAGCAGGCAAGACTTGCTTGATACAATAGAAAGTCTTAAAGAAACAATCGATTATTTAAATGATTTTTCCAGGCAGATAAGTGAAGATCCATCACTGCTTATTAGGTCAAAAAATTAAGAGGAGTATGAAATATGAAGAAAATAATTGTTCTTAGTTTATCGATCATTTTCCTATTCGGCTGTATGGCAAGGAACATTGTACCCAGAAATTATTTCATCCTAGAATATTATTCTCATTCCGAAAAAGATGAGCTTAAACTGGAAAAACCAATCGAACAATCAGTTTATATAGAAGATACAAAAGTTCCCAGAACATACAATAGAAAACAGATCGTGGTACGTCATTTTGGCCCGCGTATAACCTATTCCGATAATAATCTTTGGGGTGTAAAACTTTCGAAGATAATTCCAAACTTATTAAAAAAACGGTTGGATAGCTACAATATGTTCAAGAATACTCAAAGGGAATTATTTACTTCCACACCGGGCTATATTATCGATTCCAATATAAATAATATTGAAATGTATATATCCGAAACGCTTTATCAGGCAAGGTTAAACATTGATTTCACTTATCGAAAAAAAGATACTGAAAATCCATTGGTTGTACACTCTGCAAATATCGAAAGAGTGATGTTGAAACAAGATTTTGATACTTATGCTCAAACGATAAACGAGATACTTTTAGAAGAGATCGATAAATTTGCAGCAAAGATCAATATTTATAATGCTTATGGTCCTCAAGCACTTATCGAGCAAGATAATCTTCCAATAGAAATTGATCCATTACTTGTAGAGATATTAGATTCAGAAGAAGATAATAGTGGGAAGGGACTCCTCTTGGTTCCTGCGATAACAAGAACAGAAAACGAACCTTATTATAAAGTTTACGATAAATATGGATATGAGAGATCCGCCAAAATTGGTGAAGCTTTTCCACTGATGGAAGGAACCTATTCTCTAGAATACGGGTCTGGGAATCAAGATCAAAAAATGATTAGAAAAAATGTTAAAGTTCACCCCCGATACAAAACGATAGTAGAGCCGGATTGGGGATGTTTGATCGTTGAGATAATGGATGAAAGTAGAAATTTTGCTAAAGTGATCTATGAAGTATTTGATCTGAACGATGGTGAGAGTTTTGGTAGTGAATTTCCTGCGGAAGTAGAGCTTGGTGAACAGGAAAAAGTTTGGGTTCTAAAACCAGGACATTATAAGATCACGATAAATAATGAGCCATTTAATACATACACAGATTTTACAACTGTTCTCATTGAAGAGGGTAGTGTTCAAAAATTAACTATTGTGATGGAAACTGATGAAGAAGGAAATCCTACCAATATGGCTGGAGCGGGAATTCTGGAAGAGAGTTTTTTGGCTGCATCTTTAGAACCTTTAAAGCTATCCAGCGCAATTCATATTAACGGAAATTTAAATAGTGATAATGAGATAAATGAAAATGATCCTGAAGTTATAATAACCATGAATTCACAATTGGAAAACTATCTTATTTACGATAAAGATCCGCTCTATTACAACATGAAAAGTGTTATTGATCTTGGCATTTCTAAAACAACAGATACAGATTTCAGACTTGCCTCAGATGAATTTGATCTTAAGAATACAGGAATATACTATTTTGTGAAGGACCTTGGATTCTATGGCAGATTTGATGTTAACTCGCACTTCTTCGATGAAAAACAATATAGTTCAGAAGACTTCTATTATAAGAAATTTGATGATAACAATATTGCTATCGGAGACAGTGTCCTTTCCGATGAGATAAAAATTAAATCTTCATTTTTTCCAATAGAATTAAAAGAAGGAATTGGAATAAATTATAGGATATTAAATTTATCAAGAGCGAATCTAAGTTTTAGAGCTGGTTTTGGGATCAGGCAATTTTTCAATGATGATGTTTTTGTTTATAATCCTTCAGAAACATTTATTGATGCAGATAATATTGAGCACAGAAGATACTATGAATTGGCTTCAATAAATACCACCGGAACAGAATTATCACTGGTTGGAAGCTTCCAACTTCCATTTAATTTGATCTACGCATCCAATGCTGATTTCTATTTTCCATTTGAAAAAAATGATGAATATACCTTTGAATGGGAGAACTCGTTTAACCTGAATTTGTTCAAGCATATTTCTCTTGATTACAAGTTCAATTTAGAAAAACTTGGGGAAGATTCGGGAATAGATTATCTGGTTAGAGAGCACAGTCTGTTTTTAAGAGTAACATATTTCTTGAGATAGTATGGAATATAGAGAGCAATCATTATTCTTTGAAGGAGAGTTAACAAAGCATACGGTACCTGCTTTGAATAATGAATTTTTCCAATACAAAGATAGAGCAATTGTATCACTTGATTTGCACATGATTACAAAAATAGATAGTGCAGGTATTGCTTTTGTAGATGAGATGCTGTCGCAATTAGATGAGGAACCAAACAATTTCCTATTCATGAACGATGTGGTGAAAACCGCGTATAATACATTTTCATCAATAGAAATTAAGCCAACCAAAATTAAAGTGAGAGAAGATTATTTTACTCGGTTAGGAACGGCATTTATCATTTTTCTACAATCAGTAAAAGATGGAATTTCATTGATCGCCGATATCTCTTATTGGTCATTTGTCGGTATTTTTAGTAAGAAGGGACAGCGCAAGGGATCTGTTATTCAGCAGGCTTTGTTCATCGGGGTAGATGCTTTGGGAATTATTGCTCTACTTTCGATGATACTGGGGCTAATATTGGCTTTGCAATCCGCTGCACAGCTGAGGCAATTCGGGGCAAATATATTTGTAGCTGATCTCATGGCAGTATCGATGGTAACAGAGATGGGACCAATTCTTACAGCTATTATTTTAGCAGGTAGAAGTGGTTCCTCAATAGCTTCAGAAATTGCTACAATGAAAGTTACCGAAGAGATCGACGCACTTAAAATGATGGCAATCAACCCGATTCGATATATAGTTGTACCAAAATTTCATGCAATCACGATTTGTATTCCACTTTTAGTTACAGCCTCTACCCTTATCGGTATATTTGGCGGTCTCATTATCGCTGTAACGTATCTTGAATTAAGTGCAACGGTCTTTATTAATCGAGTGTTCGAAGTATTAACTTTTAGAGATGCTATTATTGGTTTAGGCAAAAGTTACTTTTTTGCCTGGGTAATTGTAATAATTGGAAGTTACTACGGTTTTAATGTGAAAGGTGGTGCGGAAGGTGTTGGGAAAGTTACAACTCAAGCTGTTGTTGCTTCAATTTTCTGGGTGATAATACTGGATGCAATAAATAGTCTGATCTTCTATTTTAATATATGAAAAAACCAATAATTTCAGTTAAAGATCTAGTTGCAAAATATGGGGATGAAACCATATTAGATGGAGTATCTGTAGATATTTATCCTCAAGAGGTAACAGTGATCTTAGGTGGTAGTGGTTGTGGTAAAACAACACTTATTAAGAACATACTCAAACTATATCATCCACATTCCGGCTCTGTAAAAATATTTGATGAAGAGGTTACGCTGATGGATGAGCAGGAATTTGATGATATCCTCAGCCGGATCGGTATGCTTTTTCAAAATGGTGCACTTCTTAACTCACTCTCAATTTTTGATAACGTTGCAATACCCCTAGAACAGCATACAAAATTACCAAAAGAGATAATTGAGAAAATGATAAAGGTGAAATTAGATCTGGTTAACTTAGGTCATGCTGTGAATATGGTACCTTCAGAACTATCGGGTGGAATGAAAAAAAGAGCAGCTCTGGCTAGAGCAATTGCTCTTGATCCGGACATACTGATCTGTGATGAACCCTCTGCAGGCCTCGATCCCATAACAAGTGCTAATCTAGATGAATTGATCCTGAAATTAAAAAACCTTCTGAATATGAGCATTGTAATTGTAACCCATGAGCTTGCCAGTATTCATCGTATAGCAGATAGAATTATTTTTTTAGATAACGGGAAACTACTGTTCAGCGGTACCTTAGAAGAGGCAAAACAGACAGATATAGTTGAAGTAAAATCATTTTTTGAAGTTGGTACTTTTTAACTTTTATGTCAGAAAAAAAGAAGAAATTTCTATTAGATGAAAACCTGTGCAGATTAGCAAAGTGGCTTCGTATGCTGGGTTATGATTCGTCTGTCCCTAAAAGTATCAGCATCGAAAAGAAGATCTCTCTGTGTCAAAAAGAACGCCGGATATTCCTAACAAGAAGAAAAAAAATAGCTAATAGAAATGATAAATTTATTAGAATATTGATCAAAACTGAAGAGCCTGAAAAACAATTGCAACAGATACTGAACCTTATTGATTTTGATGAAGATATCTTTGCTTCCAGATGTTTAATATGCAACAATAGGTTAGAGATGGTAACAACAAAAAAAATTGAAAGCCTTGTCCCTGAAAATGTGAAGAATACCTTTTCCGATTTTAAAATATGTAGGAAATGCGGAAAGATCTACTGGAAGGGGTCACATTATGTCACAGTGAAGAGCAGACTTAAGAATTTATTGACAACATAAGTTCTAAAATTTTAAAAACATTAAAAGATTTTATTTATAATTTTATATAATATATTGATTTTTCATTATTAGGGGGGAACGTGAAGACAGGGATATTATTTCTGTTGATTTTACTTTTAACTGGATATGCATTTGCGCAAGGAACAGATACAGCTACAGCAGTTGAAGATTCGGTAAAGGTTAAGGTTAACCTTCCTCTACGCCCTACAAACTTATCTGCAAAAGCACTTAATGATCATACAATTTCCTTACGCTGGCAAAGCTCAAAAGAAGATATTGGTGGTTATATTCTTTTCAGAAAAAGAGGTGATGAAAAATTCATCGAAGTAAAAAAACTGGAAAAAAATAAAACCTTCTTTGTTGATGAAGAGTTGATATTCAATGTTAAATATTCTTATAAAGTTCAGGCTTATAAAAATGATGTTAGATCCGAATTTTCTGATGAGATAACACTCTCTACAATATTTCCAAGACCATCAAAACTAAGCGCAAAACCCTTAGATGATCAATCTGTTAGATTAAACTGGCATGATAACTGCGATTTTGATATTGGATCTGTTATTGAACGGAAAAGTATTGATACAGAGTATCGGGAGATAGGAAAAGTTTCTGCAGATAAGACAGAATATCTTGATGAAGGCTTAACGGTTGGAGAGAAATATTATTATCAGATAAAAAGTGAAACTAAATTTAACAGATCATTAGCATCAGATGAAATTACAGTTGAAACAAAGTTTCCTGCACCTGCAAACTTCCAAGTTAAAGCACTTGATGATCAATCAACTCGTCTTACATGGGATGATCTTTATGAGTATGAAAGTGGTTATAAAATTGAAAGAAAATCTGGTAATACTAAATTTGAGGAGATATCAACTGTAGCTGCTGACACGCGTTATTTTGTAGACAGTAAATTAAAAGATGGTGAGACATATACCTATATTATTAAGGCATTTACAGAGACTAATCAATCGCGTCCAAGTGCTTCTGTTTCCGCAGAGCTCTCATTTCCTGCACCTCAGAAACTGTTTATTGATGTTTTAAATGACCACTCTGCTAAGCTTTATTGGGAAGATAGATCAACTCTAGCACAAGAGTATGTTCTTGAGCGAAAAATGAACGATGGTGAGTATGAAATTCTGGCTAAACTTGGAAATGATGAGAGAGATTATCTGGATGAAGGGATGCAGCTAGGTGATGAATATACCTATCGTATCAAAGCACTTTCCAAAGTAAATGAATCAGAATATTCTAATGAAGTAGGAACAAAAACAGATTTTCCCGGCCCGGAAAATCTCTATGCTGAAAATATTGATGATAGATCGCTCAAATTGTATTGGGAAGATAATTGCACGTTTGAATCTGGCTATAAGCTGGAAAGAAAAGTGAGTGAAGGTGATTTTAAGGAGATAGCAGCATTAGAAGAAAACTCAACCTTCTTCTTAGATTCAGATCTTACATTTGGTACAACTTATAGTTATAGAGTAATTGCATTTACGCCTGCATCAGAATCAGCCTACTCTAATATATTATCTGCAAAGACGATCTTTCCAGAACCTACTTATCTCTCTATACTTGTCCTAGATGACCAGTCATTAAAGTTATCCTGGATGGACAACTGCACTTTTGATACCGGTTTTAAGATCGAGCGAAAGAGCGGAAAAGAAGATTTCGTAATGATCAAACAGCTTCCAGCAACTGCTGATTCCTATATGGATAAGCAGCTAAAATATGGAACTCAGTACATCTACAGAATTGCTACAATTACAAACTCCAACTCTTCTGATTACTCCAGTGAGATCATTGCCAAAACAGTATTTCCAGCTCCTTCCTATTTAAGTTCAGAAGTTCTTGATGATAGAACTGCTACTGTATATTGGGAAGATAACTGCTCTTTTGAAACTGGATTTAAGATCGAACGCAGAGCTGAAGATGAAGATTTTACAACACTTGTTACACTTCCGGCTAATTCAACTTCCTACTCTGATGAAAATATAAAGTTTGAAAAAATTTACTATTACAGAGTTCAGGCTACTACTGCTGTCAATGGCTCCGATTTTTCTAATGTTGAATATTTAAATACTATATTCCCACCTCCATCTAATCTCCGTTCTGAGGTAGTTACAGCCGGTAAGATAAAGCTTAATTGGGAAGATAACTGCTATTTTGAGAATGGTTACCGGATAGAAAGAAGCCAAAACGGTTCCGATTTTAAAGTGATAAAAAATGTAAATTCAAATATCACAGAATTTACAGATAGAGATCTCAACTTTGACCTGAATTATACATATAGAGTTCAGGCTTTCACGGCCCTGAATATCTCTCACTATACAAATTCAACTTCCGAATATTATGGCTTACTCACACCTGGAAGTTTTAGGCTTTCAGTTGTTGCAGACAGGCAAGTAAAGCTGAAATGGAACGATAATAGCAAGATCGAAGATGGCTTTAAAATTCAAAGAAAAACTAATAATTCAGATTTTAAAACAATAGCCACGATTGCAGCAAATAGTGAGTCATATACCGATGCCAACACAGTAATCCATCAGAAATATTTCTATCGGATCTACAGCTATATAGGTAGAAGTAATTCTCCTGAATCAAAACACTTTTCTGCTATTTGTCATTTTGGGAAATTACGTGTTCCCCAAGATCATCCTACCATACAAGCTGCTATTAATTCTTCTATTTCGGGAGACATGGTAATAGTTCAGCCCGGTACATATAGTGAGAATATAGATTTTGAGGGTAAGAATATAACGGTCTGCTCTAAATTTCTTAATAGTGGAGATAGAACCTATATAACTTCAACCATTATTGATGGTAAAAGCTCAAACAGCGTGGTTAATTTTAATAATGAAGAGACCGATGGGGCAAAACTATCTGGATTCACTATTCAGAATGGAGCTGGTAACGGGCACCGTGGAGGCGGAATATTTATCTATAATGCCAGTCCGACTATCAGTGATCTAATTGTTAAAGATAACGTTGCTGAAAAATTCGGAGGTGGATTCTACCTCTACAATTCCAATTCAATTATTGAGAATGTAATAA
>JABIME010000148.1 GCA_018654125.1 Candidatus Cloacimonadota bacterium | reverse complement strand
GGTAACATCGTAAACGCAGCTCCTTGTGCAGATTCATATCCACCACTCATTGCTTATAATGCAGAATTTGTTTTATCTTCTATAAATGGAAACAGAAAGATTAAAGCCGATGAATTCATAATGAAGAATTACAAAACACAATTGAAGAGTGATGAGATATTAACAGAGATCATTATTCCTATTCCAAAGAAGAATTATAAATACAGTTATTTCCAACTTGGCAGAAGAAATGCTGTGAATATAACCAGAATCAGCATTGGAATTCTTGTTTCATTTAAAAATAATGAAGTAGAAGAATGCAAACTTGTTTCTGGTTCTTTATTCCACAAACCAATGCGGATAAAAGAGATTGAAGATCTTTTAATAGGGAAACAACTCACGTTAGGTTTGATAGAAAATATTGAAGAACCATTGAAGAAAATTATTGATGATGAAATTGGTAAACGCTGGTCATCTGCATATAAACTACCGGTCTTTGTTAATATGACCAAAGATGCTTTAAAAGAAATATTGGAACAAAGAGGATAATGATGATAAATTTAAAAATTAATGTTAATGGTAAAGATCATGATCTGCAAGTTGATGATTCATTGCGTTTATTAGATGTTTTACGCGATGAGTTAAAACTTACTGGTACTAAAGAAGGTTGCGCAGTTGGAGAATGCGGAGCATGTACAATCATTATGAATGGTGAAGCTGTGAATTCATGTTTAATTTTGGCAACTCAGGCAAATGATGCAATTATAGAAACTGTTGAGAACCTGGAAGAAGACGATGTACTTTCCAAACTGCAAAACGCTTTTGTAGAAGAAGGTGCGATACAATGCGGTTTTTGTACACCGGGAATGTTGATGAGTGCAAAAGCACTACTCGATAAAACTGCACATCCAACCGAAGAGCAGATAAAGGAAGCATTGGAAGGAAATCTCTGCAGATGCACCGGTTATGTTCCAATTTTAAATGCAGTAATAAAAGCTGCTGAATAGCACTAAACCTTTTGATGAATTGTAATTTAGAACTTTTTTATTTGACTTTAAAGAATGATTCATAGAAAAGGCAATAATCTTAATATAATAAATAAGGAGAAAAAAATGAAAAAAATAGTATTAACAATGGTATTGACGGTGATGTTAACAACACTCGTTTTTGCTGAATCAGAAAAGATCGCTTATATTGACACAGAAAAAATCATGATGACTAGCCCGGAAACTCAGGAAGCACAGACCATTTTGATGGGAGAACGTCAGAAATGGGAACAAGAAATAGCTGACATGGATGCTGAGATCGAACAACTTTATGTTGATTATGAAAGTAAGAAAATGATCTTAACTGAAACTGGAAAACAAGAAGCAGAAACTAAGATCATGGCATTATCTGAAGCACGTCAGGCAAGAGTTCAAGAACTTTTCGGTGAGACTGGAGCATTTATTCAGAGACAAAATGAACTTTTAGCACCTATCCTGAATAAATTGAAGACTATCATTGAAAAAGTTGCTATCGAAAACAACTATTCTATAGTTTTTGATGCTTCTGCAGGTAGCATACTTTATGCAAAACCAAGTTTAGACATCACAGACCTAATATTAAATGAGATGGAAAAAACTGTTGAATAAATGAAGAAATTCAATTTCTCGCTAACACCCAAAAAAATAGCTTCTAAGCTAGAATGCACTACGGAGTTTGCTAATAAAGTTAAGCTTGATAATGTGGCTGAACTTAAGGAAGCTAACGAACATTCTGTTTGTTTTTTTGAGAATCCTAAATTTATTAATACACTTAAAAAGACAAAAGCGGGATTGATATTTGTTCCAAAAGATTTTGATAAAAGCCTAAAACCAAACACAAATCTTCTATTTATCGATAACCCATACATCCATTTTATGATGCTTGTGAAAACATGGTTGAAGCTGAATGATCCCAAAAGGAAGAGAAATATTCATACCTCTGCAATTATAGCTAAATCTGCTTCACTTGGTAAAAATATAAGTATAAATGGAAATTGTGTGATCGGAGAAAATGTGGTTATCGGTGATAACACGATTATAGAGAGTAATTGTGCGATTAAGGATAATGTGCTAATCGGAAAGGATTGCCACTTTCACCCAAATACTACAATTTATGAAGATTGTGAATTGAAAAATAATATAATTCTTCATGCTGGATGTGTTATCGGTGCCGATGGGTTTGGTTACATATTTCACAATGGAATTCATAACAAAGTTCCCCAGGTTGGGAACGTAATAATTGAAGATGATGTTGAGATCGGTGCAAACTCAACCGTAGATAGAGCTACTTTAGGTTCTACTATAATAGGTAAAGGAACCAAACTTGATAATCTTGTTCAGATTGGTCATAATTGTATAATCGATGAGAATTCTGTGTTGTGTGCACAATCTGGTCTTGCAGGTAGTACAATTATTGGTAAAACCGTATATATTGCAGGACAGGTTGGAGTAGCTGGTCATTTAAAAATTGACGATGGAGCAATGATTGGAGCTCAATCTGGAGTGACCAATAATGTTCCAAAGGGTGCTAAATTATTCGGTTCACCTGCCATAGAAGCCAGACTTCAAAAAAGGATAATGGTTTCGGAAAAATATTTACCTGACGTTGTGAAAGATTATAGAAAACGTCTGAAAGCAAAGGATAAAAAATGAAAGAATTTAAAAAAACCATAAAAGGCACGATCAGTTATAATGGGATAGGACTTCATTCCGGTCATATTTCTACATTAACATTTAAACCTGCCGATAAAGATGATGGAATTATCTTCATTCGAACCGATATGGAAGGCAACCCAGAAATCCCAGCAGATATTGATCATGTTATTGATATTTCTAGAGGTACAACAATTGGAGTTGGAAAAGCAACTGTTGCAACTATAGAGCATGTGCTTGCTGCAATTAAGGGACTAAATATTGATAACATTCGTATCGAAGTGGATGGGCCTGAAGTACCTGTAGCAGATGGAAGTGCAATAATTTATATGGAATTGTTAAAGAAAATTGGAATTATGGAACAGGATGTTGAACGTGAATATTTAGAGATTGAAAAGCCTCTATCTTTTTCTGCTCCTGCCGATAATGTAGATATTGTTATTGTTCCTTCTGATGATCTTAAGGTTACTTTTATGGTTGACTACCAGCAGAAAGCTTTGGGTACTCAGTATACAACAATGCAAACACTCGATGACTTTGAAGAAGATTTTGCATCTGCCAGAACGTTTTGTTTCCTACACGAAATTATTATGTTAAAAGAAGCTGGTTTAATTAAAGGTGGCTCTTTAGAAAATGCTTTAGTTGTTGCTAACCCGGATACACCAAAAGAAGAAATCCAGCGTTTGAGAGATATGTTCAATTATCATGAAGAAATAAATGTAGGTTCAGATGGATTATTAAATCATACACCTTTGCGTTATTACAATGAATTTGTTCGTCATAAGGTTGTTGATCTTATTGGTGATATTGCACTTCTTGGTGTTCCAATAAAAGGGCATTTTTTAGCTGCGAGATCTGGTCATAAAACAAATGTAGAATTAGTTAAGAAGCTTCGTAAGCTACATAAAAAACAAGAATTGCAGAAGATCTACCAAAAGAAAAAGTCGGAAGAAGTTGTATTTGATATTAATGCAATTCAGAAAATACTTCCGCACAGATATCCCTTCTTGTTGATTGATAAAATAATTGAATTTGAAGCTGGTGAACGTATTGTTGGCTTAAAGAATGTTACAATTAATGAACCATTTTTCAATGGACACTTTCCTGGACATCCGGTTATGCCGGGAGTTCTAATTGTAGAAGCTATGGCTCAAACTGGTGGTATCATGCTACTTAATGCACTTGATGATCCCGAGCAATATGTTGCATATTTTGCTTCAATAAATAATGTAAAATTCCGTAAGCCGGTTAGCCCTGGTGATACATTACGATTTGAACTTAAGGTAATTTCTATGAAACGCGGTCTAGCCAAAATGCACGGTGATACTTATGTTGGAAGCACAAAAGTTTGTGAAGGTGACTTCCTAGCAAAGGTTATGAAGAAGTAAGATAAGATTGAGATTTAAGTTTAAGGTTTAGAGTGGAGAGAGATATATGACTAAAATTCACCCAACTGCAATAGTAGACCCAAAAGCACAAATTGGTGAAAATTGTATTATCGGTCCATTTTGTATTGTTCATGATGATGTGAAAATGGGAGATAATAATGAACTTGTTTCTAATGTTATTATTGATGGTCCTACCACAATCGGTAATGGAAATAAATTCTTTCATTCTGCTGTAATTGGAACTGACTGTCAGGATTTAAAGTATAATGGTGAACCAACTCAATTAATAATTGGCAATAACAATACATTCCGCGAATTCTGTACTGTTAACAGATCTGCAACAATGGATGAACCAACTCAAATTGGAGATAATTGTCTTTTAATGGCATATTCTCATGTCGCTCATAACTGTATTCTTGGCAGCAATCTCATTATGGCAAATGCTGTTAATCTGGCTGGTCATATTCAAATTTATGATAATGTAATAATCGGAGGGATGGTAGCTATACATCAATTTGTAAAAATTGGTACCTTTGCGTTTATTGGTGGGAAGTCTGGCATTAAGAAGGATATTCCTCCCTTTACTCGCGGCGAAGGATTTCCGTATAAGGTTATGGGCCTAAACAGTGTTGGATTGCAAAGACGTGGCTTCTCTAATGAGGCAATAAAATCCATAAAAGACGTTTATAAATTATTTTATAAATCCGGTTTGAATACAAGCCAGGCAATGGAACAAGCTTTAGCAATTCCTAATCTTACTAAGGAACAAGAAGTATTCCTCGATTTTGTAAAGGATTCTGATAGAGGGATCATTAAATAGATTCTAAAGAATAAATAATATATTAAACGGTGAGAAGTTTCTCACCGTTTTTTTTATTACTTTTTTTGTAGGAACGATTACCCTTTATTGTCCAAGAATCATTTTTATGGTCAATTCGGAGAGTTGAGCCTCAGATTTTGAAAACTTCAGCATTATTTATCGGTCTTGTCATCCTCAATCTAACTAAAGACTTTAGATTCCCGTTTTCACGGGAATGAACGTGATCGATACTTCTATTATTGGTAATCTTCCGAAGGTTAAAAATTATTGAGAGTCACATAACCTTCGGAAGGATGTACAAAAAAATGCCCCTCAGAAATTGCTGAAGGGCATACTATATTTATCTAACTATTAGATTATTTCTTTTTGTTACGAGTTCCCATTTTCTTCTCTTTTTTGTTGAAGTGTTCAACCATGAGTGGACTTGCAACAAATATTGAAGAATATGTACCAACAACTACACCAACCAATATTGCAAATGCAAAATCATGAATAACTGTTCCACCAAAGATATAAAGACTTAGAACAACCACAAATGTTGTGAGTGAAGTTATAATTGTTCTACTAAGTGTTTCGTTAATACTATGATTTATCACACTACCATATGATTCTTTTCTATACAATTTTAGATCTTCACGAATTCTATCGAAAACAACAATTGTATCATTAAGAGAATAACCCACAATCGTAAGCAATGCTGCAACAATAGAAAGGCTGATCTCTTTTCCTAATAATGAGAAGATACCAACTGTAATTAGAATATCATGGAAAAGTGCAGCTACAGCTGCCAGACCGAATGTTAATTCGAATCTCCACCAGATGTAGAGGATAATTCCAAGAAGTGCCCAGAATATTGCTAGAATCGCTTTACCTTTCAATTCATCACCAATTTTGGGACCCACTTCTTCTTGAAGACGAATGAGTGTGTCAAGATCAACATTGTTAGGAAATTTTTGTTTAATAACATCAATTACCTTTGTACTTGTTTTATCTTTCATATCACCCACAGCTTGAGTTTTTATAAGAATAAGCTGTTTCCCGTCACTTCCTTTTATCTCTTGAATTTCAGCATCTTCGATACCCGCATTTGTAAGAGCATCACGGATCTCTTGAACTTTAACTATTTCTGCACCGTCTTTAACTGGTGTAAGATCAAGTTCCATTGCTACGCCACCGGTAAAATCGATGCTGTATTTTGGACCCTTATTTATAACAAGCGAAACGATCCCTGCAAGAATGATAACTAAGGAAATTGCAAATGCAATCCTTCTTTTCCCTATGAAGTCAATTTTTGTTTTTCCAAAAAATTTCATCGTTCCCCCTAAATACTCAATTTATCTTTAGCACTATTTGTTACTAAGCCATCAAATATTGCTTTAACCAAAACTATAGAAGCAAACATCGAACCAACGATACCAATAGAAAGTGTTACAGCAAAACCTTTGATCGGTCCAGTTCCAAACTGATAAAGTACAAGGGCTGTAATTAGTGTTGTGATGTTAGCATCAAGAATTGTAACCAATGCTCTGTTGAATCCACTATCTACAGCTGAACGTACAGTTTTTCCTGCTGCAAGATATTCTCTGATCCTTTCAAAAATAATAACATTCGCATCCACTGCCATACCAATTGTTAATATCATACCGGCAATACCAGGCATTGTGAGTGTTCCTTCTAACATTGTCATCACTGCTACTATAAATGCTACATTAATAATAACTGCGATATCTGCAAATAACCCAGATAGACCGTAATAGATCACCATAAATATAACAACTACCATCATTCCAATAATTGCTGCTAATATACCTGCTTTAATACTATCTGAACCAAGAGTTGGTCCCACAGTTCTTTCTTCGATTATATTTACAGGAGCCGGAAGGCTACCAGCATTAAGTACAATAACCAGATCATGACACTCTTCAATTGTGAAGTTACCTGTAATTCTTGCTTGTCCATCTGGAATTCTACTTTCTATAGTTGGAGCTATGAACACAACATTATCGAGTATAATTGCAAGTCTTTCGCCAATATTCTGTCCTGTAATATTTTTAAATTTCTTTGCACCACTCTTTTTGAATTCAAGCATGATGTATGGCCCCTTATCTTTAGCTGTATAACCTTGGCCAATCTTTGTGATAGCACTTTCAAGTGATTTTCCGGTGATCTCAGCATTTTTATGTAGAATATAAAGATTTCTAGCTGAATAAGGATCATCTTTGTTTTCTTTTCCTAAAGCGATCTGAAGACCGGTAGGAATATTTTTTACAAATTCTGAATCTTCAAGTAAATTTTTAAGTTTAGCAATATGCTCATACTCAATTTGTAATGGTATTCCTTCTTCGGAAGTTGTAAGATCTGTAAAGATCATTGCATTGTCATAAGATTCATCTTCGTCTTCGTCTTCAGAACCTAAAACATCAACAACTTCTTCATCTTCTTCAACATCTGTAAATTCTGCTAGGAATTCATATTTCTCAATATTTTCCTGAAGGAATTTATCCATTGCCTCATATGTTTCCTGCATCTGCTCAGAAGAAGCTACAAATTTGAATTCAAGCATAGCAGTTTTACCAATAAGGTTTTTAGCTCTACTAGGATCTTTTAATCCTGGTAATTGAATGATTATTCTATTTGTATTTGCAATCCTCTGAATTAACGGTTCAGCAACACCGAACTGGTCAATTCTGTTACGAATGATCTCGTAAGCAGTTTTAATTGCATCTTCTCTCTCTTTTTCAGAAAGTTCAGAATTAGTAAAATCAACTTCTAATTGAATCTGAGATCCACCCTGAAGGTCTAAACCAAGTTTTAATCGCTTAGTAGTCCAGAATGAAGGTAGGTTTGGAACGACCATCGGCAGGAAATAGTAAGCTGTAACCAGCAAAACTGCAAGGATGATCAAACCACGAATTTTTCTGTTCCTCATTATTATGTCTCCTTAATTAATCTATTATCTATCAAATAATTTCAGACGAATCAAAAACTTATTTTATGGAACATCCGTCAAGAGTTTTGTGGTTGATTCTTAAAACCAATATCTTTCTCTTCATGTTGTCCCGGCAGGTTGATCTCTCCATGTTTTTCTTCAAAGTTCTCGATGTTCTGTTGAAGGGTTTTTAGGAATTGTTTCGCATGTTGAGGAGTTGTCATTATTCTACTGTATATCTTTGCACTTGGTAATCCCGGTACAATCCTTCCAAAATCTAATATAAATTCAGATGGTGAATTTGTTATCATACAGAAATTTGAATATATTCCCTCTCCAACTTGTTCATCAAGTTTAATGTTAAGCTTTTGTTTTTTTGGCTGATTCATTATATTGTCTCCTTTACTTTTTTAATTATAAAATTTATTTATTTTTAAGTTTTTCTTTTAAAGCTTCTTCAACACATTTAGAAATGAAATCACTGGCATCACCGCCAAGTGAGACTACTTCACGTATCATGGTTGAGCTTAAATACAGATATTTATTTTGAGGAACAAAGAAAACTGTTTCCAATTCCTCACTCAAATTTTTATTCATAAGAGCAAGAGATAGCTCATATTCAAAATCAGATACAGCTCGTAAACCACGGATCATTATAGTTGCATTAACTTTTTTTGCAAAATCTACAACTAATCCAGAGAATTTAGTTACTTCAATTTTTTTTTTGTGGGCAACAGATCTCTCACAAAGGTCACAGCGCTCTTCCCATGAAAATATTGAATTTTTTCCTGTATGCTCTGCAACTGCCAGTATAACTTTATCAAACGCTTTTGAAGCTTTAGTTAAAACATCAATATGCCCATTTGTTATAGGATCGAATGTTCCTGCATAAATCGCAATTTTCATTGTATCCTCCAGATCAACTTTCTAATTCATTGATCTCTTTTGGAATATTCTCAGATAAATTTTTGTATCCTGTTTTTGTAACCAGAATATCATCTTCAATGCGTACACCAATTTTCTCCTCAGGAATGTAAATGCCCGGCTCTATTGTTATTACGTTCCCAACTTCAAGAACAGAATCACGAGCACCAAGATCGTGAGTATCCATTCCTAAATGATGTCCAATACTGTGCATATAATATTTTCGGTAATCTTTTTTATCTTTTATTAATTTGAGTTTTATTAATGATTTCTGGATCAATTCAACTGTTTTCTCATTCAGCTCTTTCATACCAATTCCGGGTTTAACCATTTTAATGATCTTTTTATTAATAGCTAAAACTTCGGAATATACCTCTTTCTGACGTTTAGTAAATTTTCCTGAAACCGGAAATGTTCTCGAGATATCAGCGCTATATCCGTTACAAGCAGCCCCAACATCTAAAAGTGCCATTTCATCCTTTCCGATCTTAGAATCATTTTGTTCGTAGTGTAAAGTAGCGGCATTTTTGCCTGATGCAATAATAGATTTGAAGCCAATATGCTTTAATCCATTTCTGTTTATCTCATACTTCAAAATCGCATCAAGTTCATATTCCATCATTCCAATTTTAGATTTCTTAAAGATATTTTTTATACCATCACCTGTAATATCAATTGCCTTTTGCATCTGCTCAATTTCCCATTTTGTTTTTACACTTCTTAGTGGAATCATAAGTTTTGTAATATCTGTTACAGTGAGTTGTGGGAAATGCTTTTTTGCTTTGTCTATAAAGTTTTGCGCTTTATTGAGTGGTTTATCAATATTATTATATCCCAAGTTTGCGTGAACAGAACTTGCGGAAGCTAAATAAAAACCTATCTTACGTTCAAATTCATCTAGGAATGAGATCCTTTGGATACCGGAAATCTCAGTAGCTTCTGCTTTAGTTAATTTCTTACCTTCCCAAACCTCCATTTCAGGTATTCCTCGTTCAATGAAAATTTCCATTACCGATTTCTTCTGTTTACTTATAACAAGTATTGCATCAGGAACATCAAGTCCTGCGAGATATTTAAAGTTCTTATCTTGTAAGAAATTTCTGGGATATTTAGATACCGATGCAGCAAATACAATAACAAGCCCCTTATCTTTGAGCTGTTTGATCAGTCCTTTTCGTCGATCTGTTAAAAGTTTTGAGTTCATCTATTATCTCCTATAATTAATTTTCCGTAAGTACCGTCAAAACCGGATGGTTGGAATTCAAATTCACCCTCTTTTACAGCTAAAATCTGGTTGATAGTTTTTTGGTCGACTCTTTTGTCAAGCATAACTTGAATGCTATCTGATTGCCATAAAGCTATTTCCGATGGAAAAATGTTCATAATAATATCAAAAAGTTTTACCACTTTTTTCGATGTAATGCTCTTTAGATTTTGAGATGCTGCTATAACTTCGATAAGTGGAATAAGATGCATAAATTTACGTTCAATTGGGATAATGGAATCATCTTGCAATTGCAAACTTCTCTCACGTACACCAAGATTCATTTTCTTGTTACAAACAGGACAAATCAAGCCTGCTGGAATATCATTAGTAAAGATCAATCCATGAGAATGCCCTCTTCTATCAGCTCTATGGCCTGTAAGAAAATATCTTCCTTCTGCTGGATTGAACTCAGCTGTCATCAACACCTTGTTCTTCCTAATAGCACCAATTATACTTTTATAATCAACTTGATCAACATCAAGAATTGTATATTCCCTACCGATCCTGTTGAGGGCAGCACTATGGCAATCACTATTAGAAATATATGTAAGGTTAGCAATGTCTGGGATTTTTTCTAACATTTTAGGGTCAGCACTTAGTCCAGTTTCTATTGCTTTAATTTTAGGAAGAAATTCTCCATAAAATTCTATCAATTCGTTCAGATCATTCTTACTTCCAAAAATTCCGTCTGGCGTCATAACATGAGCTGGAATAATTTCTATAAGAGGATGAATATTAGAAATTTCAAAGAGTTGATTTTCTAATTCATCTTGTGAATCACTGGTTATGAATGGTCTTCCTATCGTATTTTTCATTCCCCATTTTTTCATCAAGTTATGCATTTTGTAGATTGAGTCAAAATCGGGGAAAAGTATAATATGATGGGCAATAGTTTTATTTCTTTTATGCGCAAGTTTTGTGGAAAAAATAACTTCTGTTTGCAAAAGGAATTTACTTTTATCGTTAGGAAGTGCAAACAACCCAGACTCAACTTCTTTTAACTCAAGTTTTAATTCTTCTGTTCTGGGTGGAAAAATGCAATCACCGGTTCCAAAAACATCGATGCCTTTTAATTTCATGGTTTTAGAAACTGCGGAAAGTTCTATCTGTCCAACGCCTCCGGCATAACCGGAATGTGAATGAAGATCAACTGCTAATTTCATTATAAACTCTCACTTCAGATATGTTATCTTTTTCACGTATTCTTCTTTTGAATTTGAAATTTTAATGAAGTAGATTCCGGAAGTTTGTTCTTCACAATTCCATGTGATAAAGCCTTCAGGAGGTAGATTCAATTTGGAAAAAATCTTTTGTCCTTTTATATTGTAAATACCCAACTTAACCGGCTCGTTTTGTTCGCTGCTTAATTGATACGAAATTATTGTAGTACTGTTAAAAGGATTTGGATAAGTGTTTAATTCATAATTCGTAATTTCTAGTTCATAATTTTCCACAGAGACTTGTGGTTCTTCAAGAAAATTACCATCTCCATCATTATAAAGAATTGTTAAATTATTATCTTCGATACCATAGCGGATAAAAGCCATATCCTCTGTTCCATTACCATCAAAATCAGAAAAAGTTGGTTTTGCCCATTGCTCACCATAACTTGTATGATATATTGTTTCCGTATAAAACTGAAAATTCCCCGTATTATAATGAATTATAAATCCTGCTCCTCCAAAAATATTAACAATATCAGGATATTGATCACTATTGATATCACAAGGATATTCTGTTAAATAATATCCTTCAAAATTTTGTTCATGATACTCAAATTGATGATCACCAATGTTTTCATAAAACTTGAAAGTGGTTCCATTAAACATATAACTTACTACAATATCATAATCACCGTCATTATCCAGATCTTCACAAACCATTCCACCATTTGGAGCATAGCAGTTAAGTGAATCTTGTTCAAAAGAACTACCATCGCTGTAATAAATATAGGTTTCAGGATTTGTATAAGCAATAATATCATCAAAACCATTATTATCCAGATCACGACATTCAAGTTCGTAGAACCCGGCATTCGGGCATTCAAACCATTCTGGTTCGGAAAACTCCCGATCACCAAGATTATACATTACTCCCCAGATATTATCCAAACCCGCTCCCCAGGATGAGAAAACTAGATCGAAATCACCATCTCCATCAAAGTCTCCAAAACTCATAGCGGGAATGGGAGTATTTATTCCAAGATTCAAATTATAGGAAAAAGGTAATTGATACTCACCATTATATACTATCGTCACAAATCCATCAATTTCATTTCTTGAATAAATCACAACATCTTCAGCAGGATTATCATCTAAGTTTGTTAAAACATAACATATAGCTATACCTGTTAAGTTCAATGTGCCATTAATGCTGAATAAACCATCTCCATTATTAACTAATAAACTCAATGTTCCGGGATTAATATGCCCTACTACAATGTCATCATCACCATCATTATCAAAATCACCGGATTGGATGGAGTAGGTGTTAGGAGGGATAGTATAGTCTATAGAAAAAATATAGCAATTTGAAAATGTTAGTATAGCAATGAATAGAATTATTCTTTTCATTTCTGTAGGATCAGTAGTCTGCTACTGGCTTCAGTTCCCCATTGACTGTACTTTCCATATTTACTAATAACTCGTTCATAAATCTGAGTAGCTTTATCAAATTCTTTACTATTTTGATATGCTTCACCAGCTTTTAATTCAGCAGAAGCTGCCCATTGAGTAAATTGTGGATAGTTGTATCCAACCTTTAATAATTCGGAGACTGCATCTTCGTAACTTTCCATTCCAAATAGTGATTCCCCGATCCAATATTGTGCTTCTGCCTGAGCTTCTTTATCTTCTAAAAGTGGAATTGCTCTGGTAAACATTTCTATGGCATGAGAATATTTTTTATCTCGGAAATGACAAAAGGCAATATCAAAAACCGTTTTCGCTTCTAAACCTTCATCTCCCCAACGCTCTAAAATTATCTGATATGCAGCTATTGCTTTTTGCCATTCCTTCATAGTTTTGCAGACATAAGCAAAATTTCTGGCAGCATCGAAAGCTAACTTGCCATCTTCATCATTCTCTATAACTTTGTAATAATGAGAGAGTGCTTTTTGGAAATTTTCTTTGGAGAAATTTATCGTTCCAAGTTTCAGATGTGCTTTGTTACTCATATTTATATCTATTGAATTTGCAACTGTAGAGAAATCTTCTTCTGCTTTATCAAGCTCCTCTTTTTCTAACCTTACAATACCACGCCAGAAGTAAGCATCTATCATCACGTCGCTACTTAAATTTTTCTTTTTAAGTAATTTAGTGAATATCGATTTTGCTTTCTTCTTATCAATTTTCTTGTAATAAATTCCTCTGTTTATTTCAATTTCATTTTTATCTACTTCGTTTAAATGATTCTTAAATTTCTTAGCAAGTGTTTCTGCTTTGGGTCTGTTCTCTATTCGGTAAAGAGCGATTATATTCTCTTTAGCAATTTCTCTGATGTTTTTGTAACCTGAGAAGCTATCTGCTAGCTTATCAATTACTTTTTTGTAGTTCACAGCTGATTCGAGATAGTTCTCCTGAATAAAATTTATCCTTCCTAACATCTCAAAATTCTTTAAGACAGATTTATTTTTCTTTGTAAGTTCACCATAAGTATATTTTGCCATTTCCAGATCATTTGTTGTAAACTGAAGATGAGCAAGCTTTGTTAGATCGTCTTCTGTTTTATTAACGATATGCATTAATGATTTTTTTGCTTTTTCATTATTACCCAATTTCTCATGATCACTGGCAATAAGTTTGTAAATATCATCATTTCTATCTGCTTCTGGAAGAAGTAACTGATATTTAATTGCACTTGCATAATCTTCTGATTCACGTAACGATTTTGTAAAATATTTTATAACTTGAGAATATTCATTAAACCTTTCTGCATTATTCACTAAGAAAGCTAGCTTATCCTTTGCCTTTACTTTTTGTCCCTTCTCATTTAGTACTACAGCATAATGAAAGTAAGTAAGTGGCTGATCAAGTTTAATATATTTATCAGCTATTTCATAATACTGCAACGCCTTAGTATCATCATTTTTAGAGTAATAATGTTCAGCTAAACCGATTTTAGCAGAATAATATTCAGCATCGTCAATAGTAGAGCTATTCACAAGATCAGCAAAATATCTGGCAGCCTTTCCATTTTCGTTTTTAGAAGCATAATGCTTCCCAATATATAACCTAAATTCATTTGCAGCGATATTATTTGCATTCTCATTAACAAAACTTATCATTCTGCCTATGAGTTCATCGTTAACTTTAGAATTTAGTAAAAGTTGTTTTCTGATGTGAATTTCTTCCAACCAAACCACATCATCCATTTTAGAAGCTATCGCATCCACTTTTATAAGAGTTTCATGTGCCAAATTATCTTTTGATTCATATTTAAATTTCTCTGCAATCTTTATGTACAATATTGCCTTTTTATAGTTATCTTCTGCGCTTCCTGTTTCATCAAGAATTGTAATTGCAGATTCATAATCCTTTAGGTCAGTTATTAGTATATTCAATAGATCATCTTTTAGTTCTGCCGCATCTGTTTGAAATGAATTATTAAGCAAAGAACTTAGTAATTTATTGAATGCAATTTCATGATCTCGTTTTTTGAATTTCTTTAGATATTCCAGTTTTTTGCTGACTTTTTCCTTTAACTCATCCTCTTTAATATTAGTAATATCTATCTGTTCTAATTCTGTTACCGCAGCGGCAAATTGGTTAAGATTATCTAAACATAATGCAATTTTATATAAAGCTTCATCTTGAAGATCATTCACAGAATATTCAGTTAACACCCATTGATAATATTTTTTTGCAGTGTTAGATTGTTGAAATTTTTCTAAGTAAATATCGCCTAATTTCATCAATAATCTATCTCTGGAAGCGAACTTATTATTTAATAACTTCTTATACTCTTTAACAGCATTTGAGTATTTCCCGGAAGCAAATATTATATCAGCATTCAATAATTGTTTTCTATACAATATTTCTTCATCTATTGTGGATATTTTATTAACCCATTCTTTTGCAGAATCAAGATCTTTCAGCAAAAAATTTGCTTTAGCAATTTGTAGTAAATATGAATTCAGTTTATTACTTTCACGAAATACTTTTTTATATTTAGCATAATCACTTTTTACATCGGTATATTTTAATAATTCCATTTGTATGGAAGTAAAAGTAAGAATATATTCATCAAGTAAAAGTGAACTGGAAAACTTATTGATTATATTAGAAAGTTCAAAATATGCTTTTGGGAAATCCTTTATTTCTATATAATAATTTGCTAATTTATAACGAAGCTTCTCTTCGAAATTTCGTGGTATTTTCTCTTGGAGTATTGCAGCTAATTCTTCTGCTGCTTCGTTTGTTCCATCTTCATTTTGTGTTATCTCGATCTGTTTTTCAACAGCTTTCCAGCGCGAAATATGATCAGGATAATCTATGATGATCTCATTCAGGATCCTTTTCCCTTCCACACGATCTTGCATTTTGAATCTAGCACTAGCCAACCATAGAAGGACATCTGGGATATTGTGATAATCCTTATAATTCCTTGCAATTTTCTTTCCTTCAATAATTACATTATCAAATTGATTCAATGTAAATATACATTCTAAATATTGTGATAATGCCATTTTACTAAAATTGGAATTTGGATATGTATCGATAAGTTGTTTCAAATTTTCTGAAGTGTTACTATATTTTTGCTGCTCAAATTGAGTTTGTGCCAGATAATATAAAACTTTATCCCTAAACAGTAATCCAGGAAATCCCTCCAATAATCTGTTATATGCAGATTCGGCTTTTATTAATTGATCTCTTTCACGATAACTTTCTCCAATAAAAAATATTGCTTCTTTAGCATCATCAGAGGTCGGAGAGTAAGCAATCACTTTTTCAAATTCATTAATTGCTTCTTCATACAATCCATCATTGAAAAGTCCTTTTCCAAAATTAAAGTCAGACCATAAACTTACTGATAGAACAATAAGTAAGATGAAATTTATCTTCTTCATTAATTCCTCCATGAGTTTCTCAAATAATTTAAAAGTAATTACAATGTCAACTTCGATTTATCACTTGTAATTGCTATTTACACTATTTGTTTTAGAATATAATTTTCTTGACTCATAATATTACATTTTTTATTTAAGATATAAATTTGTATTCAATTTAGTAAAATTGAGGAATAATGAGAAAAAGCAAATTAATATTTTTTATAATAATTCTAACTGCAATAAGCTCACTTCATTCAGTTGGAATGAACATTAAAATTGCCACTGGAAATTCGGATGGAGTTTATTATCAAATTGGTAATTCGATCAAAGAGATATTAGAAACTTCTAATTCTGAGTTAAAGGTTGAAAT
>JABIME010000147.1 GCA_018654125.1 Candidatus Cloacimonadota bacterium | reverse complement strand
TCAGTACTGCCCTTAGATCACCAAACTTTAAAGAAGATCTTATCAGTGCCCATAAGAGAGATGATCTGGGTGGTTATTTGAATAAACTGGATAAAATTATGGGGATTTAGAAAAACATATCGCTAAGGTGTTGCTGAAATTGGGAAAATGAATAAGGTAAATATGAGTAAAATTAGTTTGTTTTTTATAACACTATTAGTATTATTGAGTGCATGCAAAAAGCATGAATCAGTAAATAACGATGCTGTATTAAATGAAATAGTAAATAGTAATTTAACTTCTAAGATGAAAATATATTCAGTTATAAAAGAAGATAATTTCCCAAGTAATGAAAATATTGAAAAATTAATAGATAACAAAATGGATACTAAATACCTTGCAAAAAGTGACACCTGTGAAGTTTTACTAATTGGTGAATTACTATCAATAATTACAAGTATTGAATTAATTTCTGGTAATGATTCTCCCCCCAGAGACCCAAGCGAATTTATACTTGAAGGTTCATTGAATAATCAAGATTACTTTTTAATTGATAAACAAGAAAACTTTGTATTTGCAAATAGACTCTCCAGCCTAGGATTCTTTGTGTCAGATCCAAAACCATACCGTTTTTACAGACTCAAAGCGAAAAATAGTGGTTTAGATGAATACGGATCTGATTATCTGCAATTATCAGAATTATATTTGATCGGAGATTGGGTAGATTTGCCTGTTCCCAATGCTAAGATTAAGGCTAATAAAAATGAAGTTTTAGTAGGTGAGAAAATTAGACTTATTAATGAATCAAAGAATTATATTTCTAGTCGTTGGATTCTACCCAAAGGAACGTTGATTTCAAGTGATAGTAAACTAGCAACAATTACTTACAATGTACTAGGATTATACAACCCATCATTAGAAATTACAGATGCAAATGGTATTTCTGATCTTATTGGATTAGAAAAAGCAATTTTAGTAAAAAAAGACACTACTAAGTGGGGTAGATTCATTTATCCAGAAGTAAATTTTACTGACTATGCACCTAATGCTCAGGGTTCTATAATTTTTCATAGTATTGTAAAAGATCCCGAAAAATATATTGCTGATGTTACTGAGAAAGTTTGTCGCTTTATATACGATGACCCTATAGAAATAATTACACCAATTCTAATTCTAAATTACCAATTGAAGCCAAATATGCAACCCGGCATTCCTAGCTACCTGCTTGGAGCTGGAACTATATCTGGTATTGACTTCAGTGCAGACCATGTTGAGGCAGCCTATGCTAGAACCCAAAATGATAGTATTGTTGAAGATGAAATTTTGGGCGTCCTATTTCATGAAGTTACTCACGGCTATCAACTGCAACCTAAGGAATGTGGTAGTTACGATGGCAAATCTGAATATTGGGCTTTTATTGAAGGATTAGCTGATGCAGTTCGCATTAAAGCCGGTTACCACAAAAACTCTAAACCAACAAATAATTCCCTAAAATGGTTAGCCGGATATACTCAAACCGGATATTTCTATAATTGGCTAGCAGATAATTATGACAAAAAATTTCTAATCAAACTGAATCGCTCTACTAACCAAATTACACCTTGGAAATTTGAAAAAGCCACACAATTAATTCTTAACAGAAATGCTGATGAACTTTGGGTTGAGTATAAGAAAACAATTGTAAATTAAGCTAAATTGAGCAAACAAAAAATGAGCCAATAGTTTCTATTGGCTCATTAATTTTTATATGTACTTTAAACTTTTTCTTCTGCTTTAATATATTTTTTGTTTGTTAGGTAATACAAAGCAGGAATAACATAAAGCGTCATTAATGTAGAAACAATTATTCCACCAATACTAACCACTCCCAGTGGGATCCTCATCTCAGCAGCGAACTCTCCAATTCCCATAGCCATCGGCAGCATTCCAAATACAATAGCTATAGCACTCATCAGTATGGGTTTGAGTTTTGTTGGGCAAGCTTCTAACAGAGCTTCTTTAGTGCTTTTACCTTGTTTTCTTAAGAGTTCGGTATAATCTAAAAGCAGGATAGCAGCATTCACCACAATACCGATAAGCATAATAATTCCCATCATACTCATCATACCCATATTTATATTAAAGATGAACAGAGCCAGCAGTACACCTATCAAAGCCAGAGGTAAAGTTCCCAGAATTAAAAGTGGTTTTGCAAAACTTTCTAATAACGCTGCCAGCAGCAAATATGTAAGCAGGATGGCAATAAAGAATGCTTTTCCCATCTCTCTATTATTCTCTTCCATCATTTCACTCATACCACCCCAGATAAAACGGTATCCGTTAGGAAGCTCCGTCGTGTTTTGCAAATCAGTGATCTTTTTCATAATATCACCCTGGGCATAACCTGTTGCCACGCCACCTGTGAATTGAGCAGATTTCACTTTATCTCGATGTACTATTTTTGTTGTGCCTTCTGTAAAATCGATGTCTGCCAATTGCGATAATCTGAATACTCCTCTTCGGCTTATTATTGGAATATTCCTGATCTCTTCCGGAGAATTTACAGATTCTGTATTTAAGGAAACTACAATATCGTATTCTTCGCCTTTCTCGCGGTATTTAGTAGCGGTAAGCCCTTCAACTGCACTTCTTAGTGTAAGTGCCAGATCATAAATTGTTAAGCCGGAGGCTGCCAGTTCTTTTCTTTTAGGATACAGAGTGATCTCTGGTTTTCCAGATTTCATATTACTATCAAAGTTTATAAGTCCGTCAATTTCTTTGGCGTTAGTAATAAATTCTTCGGTAATAGCAGAAAGTGTTTCGGTATCGTAACCCTGCAAATAAAAATCTATAGGGCTTTGTCCACCACCAGATGAAGAAGTAGCCGAAACTCTAATATCTACATTTGGTATTACCGATAGTTCTTCAATAAAAATGTCAACCATCTGGTAACTGGATCTGTCTCTTTTTGTTACATCAACCAGAGTTGCATTCATAGATGCCAAATTCACACTTTCATCAACCATTCCTTGAGAACCTAAAGTAGCAAAAACCTGTTCTACTTCTGGGTGTGCAATAATTATCTTTTCTATAGTATCGTACATTTGTGCAGTTTGAGATAAATTGTAGCCTATAGGCAGGTCAAACTCAATTTTAATATTACCTTCATCTGTATTTGGGAACAGCTCGAAGCCCAGAGTTGGACCTACAATAACCATAGTTAGAACAAATAAAACAGCTGCAACTACTCCTACTAAAGCAGAAACTTTTTTATTTTTTAGAACGACTTCCAAGCTCTTTTTATATGATCTTTCCCACGTATGGAACATCTTCTCGATAGCATCACCGATCGCATTTTTCTTCTTCTTCTTTTCTGGTAGAATTAAGGAAGCAAGCATAGGTGTAAGTGTAAATGAAACAACCAGAGAGAGAATTGTGGCAAAGGTAACTGTTAAAGCAAATTCTTTTAGAAATTGACCCACGATCGTATTCATCATAGCCAGTGGTACGAACACAACCACATTGGTAAGTGTAGAAGCAAAAACAGCTACAGTAACTTCCGACGTACCTTTATCAGCCGCTACTCGCCGGGTATTTCCCATCTCTTTGTGTCGGAAAATATTTTCTAGAACAACAACAGAATTGGCAACAAGCACACCCACCGAGGTGGAAAGTCCCATTAATGTTAGCATATTCAAACTAAAGCCAAACCATTGTAAAAATAGGAACGTTGAGATGATAGCTGTTGGCATTGCCAGCGCTACTATAATTGTAGATCTAATATCGTGCAGGAAGAAAAGTAATACCAGCCCTGTAAATAAGATCCCCAAAAGTACGTTCGTCATTGTATCATCAATACTGCCTCTAATATAATCGGTTGTATCATCGATGATCTTAAGCTCAGATCCTTCCGGAAGGTCTTTCTTTATAGTTTTCATAGCTTTCTTTACTTCTGTGGCGATCTCTACTGGATTTCCATTTGACGTTTTGGTAATAGCTAATTTCACCACATTTTCATTTCTGAATTTTTCTATATTATTATAATATATTGAACGTTTACGAATTGATTTTCCGCTATCTGAAACATTTGCTATCTGACGTAGTTTTTTAACTCCAAATGCTGTAGGAACATCAAGCTGGTTCAGGGTTTCTACTTTGTCGAATTCGCCTTCCAATCTTACAGAATATTCTTGATCTGCCTGTTGGAATTGTCCACCCGGCATATTCATATTCTGTGCTGCCAGTATTTGTGTTAACTGAGGTAGGGAGATCATATTCTCGATTACAGTTTTATCATCTAACTCTACTTGAATTTCTCTTTCCTGACCACCTGTAATATCTACTTTTGCCACGCCTTCTATCT